>CAZMKU010000016.1:0-22557 GCA_964567085.1 uncultured Clostridium sp. | reverse complement strand
GCTTGACAAGAGCGGCGCGCGCTGGGAACTGGTAAAGAAATACGCGCCTGTGGCGTGGGTATAATGCTTTTTGAGAGCATAAAAAAGCAGAGGTCTCTAAGTCAGGGTCGTCAATGAATGACGTTGCCCAAAGCTCTCGCTCTGCCAATATTAGTATACCCGATTTAATGAGAAATGTCAATAGAAAAATTTATAATGGGAATCTGAACCCAAATTTGCGACGACGTGTATTTGCGGTCAAAGCAATCAAATCGCAAATTGTGCAAATCCTCGCGGATTTGCGTGGAAAAGGTTTATTTGAGGTTAAAGGATAATGGGAATCTGAACCCAAATTTGCGACGATGTGTATTTGCGGTCAAAGCAATCAAATCGCAAATTGTGCAAATCCTCGCGGATTTGCGTGGGTTCAGATTCATGGAGTCAATTCGAACAAATAAGGGGTGGCAGATGCCACCCCTTATTTGTTGGAGCTGATAATGGGAATCGAACCCATGACCTCGTCATTACCAAATTTATATTGGATAATTTTTTTTGATGGAGAAAGGCCCTTTATTTATAAAGATAATATTTAATTGTTTGGCTTAATTGAGTAGCGCTATTGTAGCGGTTGAAGGGTGATTTTATGCAAAAAAAGATTAGCTTTTGCGCTTGAGCTTGTTGGCTTCGCGGCGGAGAAATTCAAGATCCTTCGCGGTGGCGTCGGCATAGATCTCAAGCGTTGTTGAATATTTTGTGTGACCAAGAAGATCCATCGTTGCTTTTTCGTTTAGCTCGTTCTTGACACACAGCGCAGCGTACGTATGGCGGCAAGAATGCGGCGTAATGCTTTTATCTGGATTTAGGCCCAACTTATCGAGGGTGGGGTAGAAAGCGCGTTCTCGGAAGTTCTTGGCGTCCCAGCGTTGATTTGTGGGGGAGGGGAAAAGGTATTCTCCCGGAGTCTGCATCATTTGTTCATAGATCGGGATGAGATCCTCGGGAATTGCGATAAGTCTATTTTTACCTGCATCGGTCTTGCTGCCGGGGGCGAAGATCATCTGCTCTGATAGGTCTACATGCTCCTTCTTCAAGTCAAGGAACTCGTTTATGCGCATGCCGTTATAACAGAGTGCCAGGATGCCCGCGGCGATCCTATCGGATTCTGACGCCTTCCAGAGGATATCGAGCTGTTTATCGGTAAAGCTCGTTTTATCTGTCTTCTTTTTGCTTTCGGGCATAGTTACGAGCTGAGCATAGTTCTTATCTATGACATCATTTGCCATGGCGAGCTTGCACATAAGCGAAGCGACGTTCTGGATCTTCTTCCAGGTTGCGTGGCCGAGGCCAGCGTCTTGAGCTCGTTTGATGGCGTTCTGAAAGTGTACTGTCCGGATGTTTTTCATCTTAATTTTGCCAAGGTGCTGGAGATGAATATAGCCGGATCTATAGTTTGTAAGACCACTTTTTGTAAGCTTACCTTCGTTTTGTTCAACGAGAAGATTAAAGAACTGCTCAACGGTGTATTCATGTATAAGGTTGATGCTGTGAAGTTCGGCACTCTCAAGGGCAAGGAGCGCCTCAGTTTTGGTTTCATACGTGCCGATGATAGTTTGAACACCGTCCAACGTCATTCGCGCTACGAAGGGTTTACGGCGGTTTCCGGGCAGCTTATATACATTACCTGAGCCTTTGGGCCGTCTGCGTGCCGGGCGGGGTGTAGCGACCTGCTTTTTGCCGCAATATCGGCAGAAGAGATCTCCCTCGTCTATTTGTTTTTTACATTTTAAGCAGACCATATTGAGCTCCTTTCGTAAGGTTGGGGCGGAGAGGTTAATTCTTTTTCAACGTTCCCGAAACGGATGTGATCTCTTGTTCTATCTTATATTTTGCAGGGTGTACGCCCTCAAAATAATCACAATAGCAGTATAAGAATATCGTCTTTTCACCGTAGCCGTTCTTATCAAGATTTATAGTGCCTTGCCAAGAAGGGAAAGAATCGGGCGAAAATTTTTCCATTTGGGACGCAACGTGAGCTATTTTCCATGGAGCGGGGATTTCTAATTTTAAATTGATTGACGCGTTCTCAAATGAGTAATCTGCACGGGGCTTTACGATAATAGTTGCAGCGCATGTTATATAGTAGGTTTCATCGGTTAATTTCGTTGTGTTGAATTCGTGAGTAATCTCGCCGAAGCTTATTTCTATAAAAACGTAGTCGTCCATATTGTCTGTGCTTATCTTTTTTTCGCAAGAAACGCAGCATAGGCAAATTATAGCGCAAAGAAGTAGACAAATTATTTTTTTCATGATTTTTCTCCTTAGATTTTTGTGTTTTTTACAAATCGGTGTTATTAAAAATGTGGGCCGTTGTTTCTAATTATAAGAAAAATGAATAATCCTTTTCGATCATTTTATCGACTTCTTCACTTGTAAGGTAAACGCGTTCTCCGTTGGCGTCTATTCGATAAAAGCTCTCTCCAAGCATGTCGTCGTTGATGTAATAATCAAGGAGCCCCTGTTCAGCCGCTTTTGCAATTTTAATGATGTATTGGGGTTTATACTTGAAGAGCTCTTCGGGTTTGGTCAAGGCTCGTCCGACATAGTCCCTATGCTTGACACAAAGGCGTGCAATTGTTTCGGGGCGGTTTCCTTTACAGTAGGGAAGGACGTATTCGAAGATCATGTTCTCGCGCTCGGCAATAAGTCGTTTTTGCAATTCGTTGCTTTCTCTATGAGAACGTTTGAGATCTTCTTCAAGCTTGCTTTTTTCATATTCAAGACGCTCGTATGCCGCTTTAGTATCAGTCAAGCTTGAATGAAGGAAAATGATATAGTAAATAATACCGCCAATTCCGATGGTGGCAAAAATAGACATAATGGGGCCCCAGATAGAACAAGAAATATAATTCATATTTTCCTCCGAATAAAGTGTTTTTTAGTTGTTAAATCGTCCTCGATAAGAGGGCGTTATTTTTATGAGTAGTGGTTGTTTGTGGGTTGTAGGTTGCGATAAAATTTTCGAAGTTCTTATAAACTTCACGTTCGATCGGATTCGTTAGAAATTTGTCCCGTTCATATAGCAGCTCCATTCGTTCGGAGCGGATCCTGGCCGCAGTATGGGACACATGACATGCTTGAGAGATTTCCTCGCAGGTGTGTAGATTCAGGCCATAAAGAACGCATGCGGGGCAGAGAAGTCGAGATGCAAAGATATCCGCTTCGCGTTCGGTGAGAGGCTTAGGATTGAACTCTTTGGCCCCTGCAGATCGGCCGCGTCTTAATCTATGGCCTAAAAAAATGTGCCCGAGCTCATGCGCTATTGTAAATCGAACTCTCTCAATCGAATTTGTGTCGTCATAAATGATATACCATTGTTTATGGATATAGTATGCGCACCCGCTTTCATGGGGGCCCAAGTCATGAATAAGCGAGTTCTTAATGACCGTTATTCCGGCTGCCCGGGCTATTTTGAAAACATCGACGGGAAGCTTATCAATTTCAAAATCGAGTAAACATAACCAAGCGGAGTTTCGGGCGTTTTTGTAAGCTCCATACAGCATTTAATTTAGAAAAAAATCTAAGTGCCTAAGCATTAAATGGAATGGAAGGTGTCATCCTCGTCCTCTTCATTTGTAGGTTCTAAATCATTTGAGGAGTAGCTTGTTGAACGAGCTGCACGGTAAAAGTCAGACGTTTTGTCTGTTTGGCGAGGATCGTTTGCATTGTTGAGAAATTCCCTCCATTTTTCGGAATTGTTTCCTGTATCCGACACAGCATCAGCGATATCATTAGTTGAGCTTGGTTCTGTCGGTATTCCTAAAAGCATATTTACCGCTTTTTGCATTTCAGGGTTGTTGCGATATGCAATGATTACCATCTTTTCAATGGGCGTCAGAGACACCTCAGATTCGGAAACTTTTTGAGCGGGTCCGTCTTCTTTAAAATATTCAACCGCGATACCAAAATAATCCGCGATTTTTTTGAGGGTCGTATCTCTGGGCACGGCACCGTTTTTCCATTTTGTTGAAATTGCAGTGGAATAGCCTATTTCGGCGCAAACCTTGTTTGGAGACTTTCCTACTTTAATGCAAAGCTGTACAAATTTTTCCCAAAACATAAAAAACTCCTTTCGGTATTGACAAAGTTAGAAAAATTAGATATAATGGATTCATAGAAAAAATTGGAGGTAAAGATGGAAAATTTTATTAAGCTATATCGATGCGACAAGGGGATAGATCCCTTTGATCTTGCTCGTCGAATTGGTTTAAATGATGACCTTGAATTATTCGCCATTGAGCGAGGGGATAAGGATCCCGACATCGAAACAATTATTAAACTCGTTCATGAACTTAGCACTCCTGTTGGCGTGCTGTTCCCTGCATTCGAAGTGCCATCGCCTTCTCGAATTAGCTTGCGTGTAGTTAGCGAAACGCTTGATAGAATGCTACATAACCTTGTATTCACATACAATAATCTTGAAAAAAATCCCGAGTACTATGCGGAAGTTGAAGCGTTGTGTATTGCCATTGATTGTGTGCGGTCATTTCGATGTGGGATCAATCCCTGTAACAACAGTTTGCAAAATTCTGTCCGTGAGTAATTTTGTAAGTTCTTCGGGCGAAGACCAAAGAACGTGCCTAATTTGATTGATGTCGAAATGATCTTTGCGTTTATCAAACACCGATTTTTTGCAACAAATGATGAGAGGCTTTCCAATCCCTTTGGCGTAGCCCGCTTCAAAATATGCTCCGTGATTTTCAAAGGTGGTGTCCATAACTAAAAAATCGCAATTGTCTATCGCGTCAAAAATGTCAGATGTGATGTAGTTATTAGAAACAATTTCGTTAGCGGCAATTGGCGTATATCCTGCGTCAGCTATGGCAAGTTTGAAGGAGTTAAAAATATTGCGAATATTTTTTTTAGAAAAATCGAAGCTTTGTGCGATAAATCCTGTGTTTTTTTTGAAATAAGTATCGGTATTTTCGTAGTACCCCTCGCAATATTTATATATCAATACTTCGCGTAAAGAACCTGACTCTCTACAGATATCTTGTTTTTTGTCATTGCTAAGGTTATGAATTTCAATCTTGCGCCGAAACGGATATCCTTGAACAAGCTTTGGGTCAACTTTCAGATCAGAGTTAACAGAAAAATATTCGGCAAAAGCGGCTGCTTCGCTGTTCGGAATAGGCAATTGTGGATTGTTTTTGTATTCGATAATTTTTGAAAGTGGAATATTCATCGAACGAGCAGCGTCTTCCGGGGTAAAGAGATTCGGACAGAGCTGGAAAAGCCCGGTTAAATTGTTATTCATATATTTCCTCCCACTCGGCCTCTTGGTCGAGTATTTTTTTGTTAAATTTTACCAATCTAACTTGCGCTGATTTTGTACATTCTCACAAAGTTAGAAAAATCACCAAAATTGTCTTGACAAAGGTAGAAAAGTTAGATATAATGAAAATGCAAATTAAATATTGCAAATAAATTATAACATAGTCGAAAAAAGTTGTCAACAAGTCAATGAAAATTATAGGAGGTAATTTAATGGATTCTTCATCTATCGAGAAGGCAACAAAAATTAAAGCGCGAATGACAAAACATAGACTTAGCTCTCAGTGGCTTATGCTCAGGTTATCCATAGAACATAACATAGGTATTGATCAGTCGACCTTGTCTCAAATTTTATCGGGCACACGTTGTGCAGGTGATCGTCCGCGTAAGGTGCTTGATTGCGCAGAAAAGGTGCTTGACAGATATGAGAGCTTTTACGTGAGGAAGGAGTAACAAATGAAAAGATTAAAAGAATTTCGAAAAGAAAAAGGGTTATCGCAGGATAAGATGGCCAAGGAGCTTAATATTTCGCTTTCAATGTACGAAAAGGTAGAGGGCGGAAGAGCCGGCGCTTCTGCAGCGTTTATGAAGCGCTTAAAGGAGCGTTTTCCTGATGCAAACATAGAATACATATTTTTTGGAGATTAAGATCTCTCAAAAAGCAAATGGAGGCAAAATGAAAAACAGACTTAAGGTTTTAAGGTTTGAAAAGAACTTGACACAGGGCGAGCTTGCAGAGATGACAGGAATATCTCGTACGGCACTGGCTATGATTGAAAACGACAAGGCAACTCCCGACGGAGATACGATCGCCGCACTTGTAAAAGCTTTGAAAACCCCTGCAGGCAAGCTTTTCCCGGATTTTGATTGTCCGTTATCGTATGAGTATAAAAATCGCAAAGAAGAGTTAAAGGCGGCAGAGCGGCTTCTTTCCGATATGAGGTTCTCTATGGTGCTTTTTTACCGGGACAGAGAGCACGAGAGAGAATTCAGGGAGCGGATAGCGGCTTTTGACGTTGCTATTAAGTGCATCAGAGCGGAGCGGCTCAAAAAAGAGAAATAAAAAAAAGACCGTCCGTGTTGGCGCACGGAGCGGTCGGGGGGGATATATTCATCTCGCGTCGAATATGTCGCTCCTATTATAACACATAAATTTTCAAAAATCAAGTAGGAGGAAACAAAAAATGCTATCAGATTACGAATGCGTTGACGGAGCGGTGGAATGCTCGACGTTGACGCCTGAGCAGGCGGCTGGATTATTCCGCTATGCCGGCATTAAGACAAGCGCGGAAACGATCCGTGACGGAATAGAGCAGGGTGTGTTCCCGTTTGCTGTGTTCATTGATCTTCGCAAGCGCACGTTTATAATTTCCCGTTCCAAGTGTGTTGCTTGGCTTGAGGAATTCACCGGGGTGAAGGTCCCAGTTGATGATATCCTCGCGCAGCTTGCGGCGTGGGAAGAAGAACGCAAGATACGAACCTTGAAATATAAATATAATACTTAATTTTTAGCTTTGATTTTAGAAGAACAGAAAGTTATCGCTTATATGCGAAGGAGGAAAAGGTTATGGAAAAAATCAAAAGATTTTTAGGGAAAACTATGGACATTTTGTTGTTCGTAATTATGTGCAAGGGCCCGATCGCCGAGGAGGGTGTTGCCGAGGGATATCTCGATTTTAGCGGCCAAGGACGTAACGAAAATGGAAGATAGGAAGAGAATTTATGGAGAGAAAAACTATCATAAATGATTTAATGGCGGTCGGCATATCTGAGAGCGATGCATTTAAAGTATATGGTGCCGGCTACAGAAGACTTCGAGAAAAAGCGGAAGAGCCGCCGTGCCGTGTGGGTGATAAGCTTTATTTTCCACAGTATTGTGAACATACCAAAATAAGATTTATAGCTGAGTTGACGGTTGTTAAAATTACCTCCACGGGGATTTTTTATACCTCGCAGGGCAAGGATATTAACGAAATTAATAATTACATATTTAAGGACAGCTTGGGCAAACAGATTTTTTGTGATCGTGAAGCCGCAGCATTTAAGCTTGCAATAATGATTTTAGAGTCTTCTCTGAGAGAGAAACTATATAACTAATCTGATGAGAGGAGTACGTTTATGAAAGTAAGAATACCGCGTGCTTATCACACGCTGCCTCATGGGCAGAAAAAAAGACTTGAAGAATATTCAAGAGAGGTTGCCCTTGAAGCAGCGAGAATGCAGACAGAGAAGGACGGCCGCATTATGCTGGACCTATACATAAAGATGGTGTGTGTTACGCTACACGACGCATTTGGTTTTGACGAGGAGCAGTTAACCATGTTCCTCGGAAACCACAAGCGCTTGTTTCACAGACAGGCTCGCATGGTGCGCGACGGAGAACAGATTGAATATCTGAACGCGCGTATGGCTGAGATCTTCCCGAAGAACGGTTTCCCGCAGAGCTTTTTTGATAACATGCTCGGCGAGGTTCCGAGCACGGAACAAAACGAGGAGGGTGTATGGAAGGCTTAATAAGATACCTGACGGTAATGCAGACGATAAGCTTTTTTATAGGAGTGATAGCACTCGTCGCTGCGCTGTATCTTATGATTTCGATTATAAGAGCTGCTGATGATAACGATGGGAGGAATGAGAAATGACAGTTGAGCTTATGAGAGCGGAGGTCGCGAAGCTCTACCCGGGCGATGCCTGGAAGAATAAGGTTAAAAATATGTCCGACGCGCAGATTATCGCGATATACAAAAGGCGGGTGCTGAAATGACGTCAAAACTGTGCGACGATTGGGTTCCTGTGACGGAGGACACTCCTCCGATCGCGCGAGGTTATAAAAACGTTTCACGCGACGTTATAGCCCTCTCCGAGGGGGGGGCGGCGCTCGAGGCTTACTACGATTACCGACGGGAGCGGTGGCGCGATTCGAGCAATCGGATCATCAAGGTCAACATTATCGCCTGGAGAGATAAGTGATGAGCGGAAATAACATAAATTTATATAAATCCTCCGAGAGCGGAGAACAGGAAGCCGTTATAGAGTATTGCGACCTTATGCATATTCCTGCCGTACACGTTGCCAACGAAGGCAAGCGCAGCAAGAGCTACGGCGCAAAGCTCAAGCGCATGGGGCTGCGAAAAGGTTTCCCCGACATTATTGTTTTTCGCGCAAAGGGGAAATATCACGGTCTTGCGATCGAGATGAAATACGACAAGGGCAAGACCACAAAGGACCAGGAGGACTGGCTGAAAACACTGTCCTTTGAGGGATATGCCTGCGCAGTTTGTTATGGCGCCGATGAGGCAATCAAAATTATTGAAAGGTACAACGGATTATGAAGGATTGCGAAAAATGCGACGAGCTGGCTCGTCTTCAGGAGAAGCTTACGGATACGGAGCTTCTTTTATTTGCCGTAGTTCGAAATAGCTTGATTCTTCCACTTGGACTTCAGCTTGGGAAAACGCAAAAGGAGATCAGTGAGAAGACGCTTGAAACGATATGCGAGATATCGAACAAGGTGGATCGCGAGAGAATGCGCGAGCTTATGGCACTTATATGGGGCAGGTGAAATATGAAATGGATAAAGTTATGGACCGACACGTTCGACGGCGAGAGCTTCAAGAAGATACGGGGCGAGAAGAATCGCGACGAGCTGACTGCCGTGTGGGTGGAGCTGCTTGCTTTTGCCGGGAGGTGTGATGCCGGCGGGCGATTCTGCGACCCTCACGGAGAGCCGTACACGGTCGAAGAAATTGCAAAACAAATTTGCAGAAAATCAAAAAAAATTGAAAAAAATTTCGAATTTTTTTTAAAAAATAAAATGATTTTTTTTGAAAAAAATAATTTTTTTGGTATTGAAAATTGGGACAAATATCAAGCGAAAATCAGCGAGCTTTCCGACGAAGAAAAAGCCGAAAAGCGCAGAGAGAGTAACAGAAATTCAAAACGACGATCAAGAGAACGCCATAGGTCTTTTTGCGGTAATGAGGCAGAGGGGTGTCAGCAAAAAAATGCTGACAGTGTGCTGACAGTCATGCTGACATGTCAAGAAAAAGAAAGTACCAAAGAAAAAGAAGAAGACTCTAAGAATATAGATAATTCTATTCTATCTATCGCGCGCGAGGGAAATGATGACACATTTGACACCCGTGAGCTCTATGAGAGGTACGTAAAATGCGGCCCTGTGATCATGAGCGAGGACGAGCTTTGCGACCTGGCGGGGCAGATGTCTTACGCGGAGCTTGAGCATTATCTCGGCGTCGTGGCAGACTGTGAGGAGAGTGGCAAGGTTTATACAAGGCGAGCGCATCGCGATGCTATAATCGAGATGTGCGCCGATGATAGAGCGGCGGGCATAGGTATTCCTCGAAAGCCCGCGGCGGGTTCATTTAATACGCGCGATTTTTTCACAGCGGCAGTAAGAAGGTCGTTTAAAGAATATGGCCAAAACGAAGGAGAAGAAAAATGACCGATCGTGATTTTGAAAAAAAAGTAGCGGAAGCGAAGATCGAAAGAAAGGTGAGCAGAGCGATGGGAAAAATGATAGCGCAAAACTTGCTTGAAGCAGAAACCCCGGAAGAAATAAAAATGGTCGTAAGAGTTGTCGAAGCTGCTAAAGACGTTGAAGATGTTTTGCATGAGAGCTTAGATGCCTCAATGCTTGTATCAGACAATGTAGATATTGACAACCTCAAAAAGTGGTGCTTTTTCCTTACAACTATAACGGCGCAGATAAAAGCGTTTGCTGAGAACGCACCTTTAACAACAGGAGGAGAACAGAGCGATGATAAATAATTTTACATACACAGACAAGCCCTCGGAGGGCATAGTTGAAATACCGATCGGGTTGCTTGTGCATCACCCGGACAATCCGAGAAAGGATCTCGGAGATCTCTCGGAGCTTACCGAGAGCATTAAGGCGCGCGGAGTTCTTCAGAATCTCACCGTCGTGCCGGCAAAGGAGCAGGGCGGCGTGGGCGTATATCACGTTGTTATAGGAAACCGACGCCTGGAAGCGTCCAAGGCTGCGGGCCAGATATTCCATTCTACATACAAGGGAGAATACCCGAAGCACAGTCCAAACAGGCTCCTTGAGCTGCTTTACACGTGGCTCTGCTCGATCGGCTATCAGATGTCCGATGACGAGCGAATGATGATGGACGGAATGCATCCGTTGTTTGAGGGTAATGGGGATAAGGACAGCATAACGACGTTTCATCCCGACGGGCACACGGTACACGACTTTGATTATCGTTTTCAATGTGAAGACGAGGGGCTATTACCGACAGATCGGGCGTTCAGATGGAGCATGCTCGACGCGGTGCAGTTGAAAATAAATTTTTGATAGGAGCACCCCATGAACGGCAAAACAACAATAATTACGCCCGTATTTGAGGGTACGCGCTACTTGCATCACGTATGTAGTGAATGCGAGGGCGAAATAAAATTCGAGCAAAGCATCTGGGGCGGGGTTCAGTTTTACGGTATTCTCGGCATAACGTGCGATACGGTTAAATTCTGTCCTTTGTGCGGAGCGGAGATCATACGGTTCTCGGAAAAGCCGATATACAAGAAGCCTTTAGATCTTAAACCGCTGGACGTTTTCGCGGAGCTGCACCGGGAATACGAGCGCAAAGCAAAATGGCTTTATAATTGCTACATAAGCGACGAACACCGGGACAAAATCGACGATCTGATACCTTTGATCGAGAGCGGTGAGATCTCGGTCTATTATCAAAAGGCCATTGATCTCGCCACGGGCAGAGGCGCCACGCGAGGAATAACGTATCAGACCAGAAAAAAACTTATAAAGGAGTTCGGAGATGAACGAGAAAAATAAATACGACGAGGCTGCAAGGAAGCAGATTGAGGAGATGGCGAAAGAGCTTTGCGGAATAAATATTGCTTGCAAAGATTGCAGGCTTGATAAATTGTGCCTTGCGAGAAACTCCGCAGATATTCTTTACACCGTAGGCTACCGCAAGCAGAGCGATTGGATAAGCGTTGAGGAGAGGTTGCCTGAAGTTGAAACAAAAGTTCTTGTTTTGGCTATCAGAAAATACAAAACAAAAGAAGGTCTTGAAATCCCTGTTATTACAACGGGTATGTATGAGGACGGAACGATGCCAAGAGATGATAGCTGTTGGTATTGGGAGGATATAGATTTCATCTATGACGAGAAAAACGATATAGCATATATTCCCGAAGGTTGGTGGGAATACTCGAGCTATCACGATGAATGCGGTGCTATTTGCGATAAAGTCACCCATTGGATGCCTCTCCCCGAAGCTCCGAAGATGAAAGGCGGTGCGGAATGAATTTTTTGGGGACTGTTTGCGGATATAGGCTTATTGGGACCAATCTTTTTACAAAAAAGGTGCAGAGGTACACCCATCGCAAACGTAGGATAAACAAAAAGTGGGCAAAGCGTTATGGAAATAAGCTTGTGCCTGATCATGGTCGGCTTTATATTATGGGTGACACAATTTACGCAACAAATAAAACTTGCGAGCGGATTATCAAGAAACTTATGGGAGGCGGTGAGTGATATGACAGATAATGAGATTATGACAGCTTTACGAAGATGTGCAGACCGAGCTTGCTACCGTTGTACCGAATATGGCAAAGAGTATTGTCGAGAAACCGTAGCCGCGCTTGCTTGGGATTTAATGTATAATCAAAAGGCAGAGCTGGATAATTGTCGTGCTTTGATTGATCTAAAAGCAGTTAAGGCATCGGACGAAAGCGACATTTCGGATAAAGCCACACCTAAACACCCTTCCTATAATTGCCGGAGAGGAATGTTGTGCCCGGCCTGCGACAAGGCTCTATGGGTCAGTGTTGAAATAAAAAGCATATTCGGCAAAAAGGAAATTAAAGTAAAAGAACAACCTAACTTCTGCAAATACTGCGGGCAGGCATTGCTGCCTGCGTATTCGGGAGTTTGAAAAGGAGGGCGAAACAAATGACAGTTAAGAAATATTGGGCTATATCCATCCTTGCATGTGCGTCGTGGCTTGCGGGAGTGATACTTATAGCTCATAATGCTTGTGTAGGAATGATTCTGGTGCTGCTGCCATGCGCTTTTTTGTTATCTTTTTTGTTATCTGATACAAAAAGAAAAAGAAGAATATGATCGACTTCAGAAAAAATAATAGAAATACATGAGGAGGAGCTAAAAATGACAGTTGAGCAGATGAGAGCGGAGGTTGCGAAGCTTTACACCGGGGAGAGTTGGAAGAAGAAGGTTTCCTCGATGAGTGACGGTCAGATCATTGCGATATATAAAAGGCAGGTGTTGCGCAGATGACTACCCGGCAAATAAGCGACGAGTGGGTACCTGTTACGGAAGATACTCCTCCGATCGGGAAGGGATACAAAAACGTATCGCGCGACGTCGCGCTTCTCACTGAGGGGGGGCAGCGCTCGAAGGCTACTATGATTATCGCAGCTACAGGTGGCGGGACTCAAGTAACCGGCTGATCAAAGAACAGGTTATTGCATGGAGGGACAAATAACAGTGGAGAACACGGTAAAAACGGTATATAAATCCTCCGAGAGCGGTGAGCAGGAGGCGGTTATAGATTACTGCGACTTGATGCACATTCCTGCTGTACATATACCAAACGAAGGTAAAAGATCTATAAGCTACGGCGCGAAGCTCAAGCGGATGGGAATGCGCCGTGGCTTTCCCGATATTTTTATTGCCCGTGCCCGCGGGAAATATCACGGGCTCGTCATTGAAATGAAATATGACGATGGCAAAACTACAAAGGATCAAAAAGATTGGCTTCGCATTCTTTCTTCTGAAGGATACGCTGTTGCTGTAGTTTATAGCGCAGACGCGGCGATCGGGCTCATTAAACAATACGAAAAGTTAAAGACGGAGGACGTATGAACAAGTGTAAAAAATGCAGCAAAATAGCGCGGCTTGAGCGCAAGCTTGAGGAGGCGGACCTTATTTTATATACGGTGGTTCGCAACAGCGCGATTCTGCCGCTTGGCAAGAAGCTTGGGAAGAACGAGCAGCAGATCAGCGAGAAGACGCTCGAAACCATGGCTGAGATCAAGAAGGCGGTCAATCTGAAGGCAGCGCGCAGAAGCATGGCGCTGGGGCTTGCTGATAAGAATGGCGCAAATACGGATGAGCATTCGGGGGGAATGGACGCATGAAAAGATACGGATGCCTCTTGGTTTTATGTGAGGTGATGGGATTTGTGCTTACGTTCAGCAAATATTTTGGTGTGCTTGAGATCTCCTGGGCGTTGGCTACGGCCCCTTTTTGGATGCCGCTTCTGTTCCTGGGGATATATTTTATTATTAAACGCATAGAAAGAGGAAAGTAGGGAGAGGTTATATGGCAAAGGAAAGATATGAGTGTAAGCAATGCATTAATCGCAGCACTCCGATATGCTGCGAGTGTATGTACGTTAATTCGCCGAGCGGGATTGTGAAGAAGCCGACATATTACGTATCGCAAGCATCAAACGTTAACTTCGAGAGGCACAGAAGGCCCGCAGAGGGCGAGAGGCTTAACGTGTTGAGGAAATTACTTATAGAGGGCCTCATGCGCAGAGAACCGATTCTCGTAGCTCAGGTGTTAGAATACAACGAGTGCGCAAGTAAAGAAAATTCAAGGGAGGCGTGAAATGGGAAAGACAAAGATATATCAGGCTCACGAGCTGCCGCGTACGGTTGTTGACGTTGTCAGAGCGGTGTGCGCTGATTACGGTCGTCGGGCTAAGCTTATAAAAGCAAGCGAGCAGAGCGGAGGGGAGGATTCCCGCGCTGCAGCGACGTTCGAAACGTGTGTTTTTTTTAACGAGATAGTTGATGAGGCCCTTGAGTCGATTGAAGCGGTATTGCGTCCGATGGTGCTTGAAGATATATGCGAAAAGCGAGGCTATGAGCATTCACCTGCGGCAAGCATGATATCCAAGAACGGCTATTACAAGAGAAAAAGAAAATTCCTATATGACATAGCGGTGTCGATGGCGCTGATATAGGCTGTGTCAGAGCGGTGCAATGCACAAAAAAGCACCGACAGAGCGGTGCTATCCTTATGGATGGCGAAAAACCGATTCGTCCTCGGTTTACGCGGGCGCGGGCACACGCGCGCAAGAGCAGGCGAAAACAGGAAAACATGAATAAATGGCGACAATTTGAGCCTTTGTTTGTGGTAAAATGATTTAAAGGACAATAAAGAGAGTGCCATATACCCACAGAGGTGAGAGCCATAACGTTCCGAGAGAGGAGCGATATGGCTCCTTTTTTGTTATTTAACAGAGAGAAAAGGAGTCAAATAAATGAGCAATAAGGAAACAGACATTAAAAATGCCGCGCAGAACGCGCAGGAGGGCGGCGAGAACCTCGCGGAGGGCGGTTCTGCAGGTGTGGACGGAAAGACGGTCGCAAAAAAGAAAAGGAGCGCACAAGCGAAAAATAAGGCTTCTGAAGGCGCCGACAAAAAGGCAAGGGATGGCGTATTCCGTGACGAGAAGGGAAGATTTACTAAGGGAAACACCTTTTCCGATAAATACGATGAAAGATATGCCGATGCGCTTATCGAGTTTTTTAAAAAGCCGCTTGTAAGAATCGAATACGAGAAGCATTACGATAAGGACGGGAATCTTCTTGAGGAGATCCCTATTCAATTCGTGGATGCGTTTCCTACGATGGGAATGTTCGCCATGTCGATCGGGGTATCGCTTACGACGATCAAGTCCTGGGCGGGTATCAGCGACAACGGGCAGTATAAGAAGCCGAGGTTTGCTGCCGCATATCAGAGGGCCAAGGAATGGGCGGGAGGCATGATAGAATCCGGCGCCTTATCGGGCAAGCTCAACGCTAATATGGCAAAGTTCGTGCTTACGAATGATTACGGAAAGCGGGAGAGCCAGGAAATAAACGTTCGCCCGTCGGATATGAGCGAGAAGGATCTTGCGCTTATTCGAAGAGTTGAGGCCAGACTTGCGGCTATGGATCGTTCGGAGGGTGGAGATGGCGAAGAAGGTTAAGGATGATTTTGATCCTGTTTCCTACATTCAAAGGATAAGGGAAGCGGAGTTTGAATACTGTCGCGGCGACGTGGTATATTTTGCGAATAATTATTGCGTCATAGAGGACAAGGATGCTCCCGAAATTATTATTCCTTTTCGCGGATGGGATGCGCAGAATCAGCTTCTTGAGGACCTTTCAGTCTTTCGTTTAAATCTTATACTCAAGGCTCGTCAGATGGGTATTACGTGGGTCGCGCTGTACTTTTGCGTTCATGACCTTATATTCAATCTGGGCCACACCGTAGTGGCGTTATCAAAAACCGAGGAGGATGCAAAGGAGCTTGTGCGCCGTGTTTGCGTGATACTTGAGAATATGCCTGAGCTTCTGCTCGGTGGCGGAATCAAGTGGGAATCGACGGCGCTTGCGATCTATATAACCGACGGAAACGGCAGACGGATCTCCACGTTTAAGGCGTTTCCTGCTTCGCCGTCTGCTGGACGTTCCTTTACGGGTAATATTCTGTTGCTCGATGAATGGGCGTTTCAGCAATATGCCGAGGAGATATGGACGTCCGCTTATCCTACGATCAACCGCCCAACGGGCGGTAAGGTTATAGGCTTGTCAACGATAATGAAGGGAACGCTGTTTGAAAGGCTTTGGATCGAGCAGAACGACTTTCATAAGGTGTTCTTGTCGGTGTTCTGCGACCCCAGGCGAGATATGGCGTGGTATGAGAGAACCGCGCGGGATCTGGGAGTTAAGATCAAGCAGGAGTATCCGAGAACCGCAGAGGAGGCGCTCTCAACTCTCGGAGGCAGCTATTTTACCGAGTTTGATTATAATCATCACACGTGCGAGCCTTTTCCGATTCCGAAGGATTGGACGGTCTATAACACTATGGACTACGGTCTTGATATGTTTGCGCATTACAAGGTCGCGATCGATAACGAGAACGTAGCTTACGTGTTCCACGAGATATATGAAAGCGGCTTGATCATATCGGATGCTGCGGCAAGGATCAAGAATGCGGAGATGATTGAGAGAGATGACGGAGGCGCAGACAAGTGGTATCCGCCGCGGGTAAGGCTTGCGCCGCCCGATATGTGGAATTCAAGCCAGGAATCTGGCAAGAGCAAGGCTCTTCTTTTCTACGAAAACGGTATAGATCTCGTGAAATCTAACAACGACCGCCCTGCCGGGTGGCTTGCGATGAAGGAGCTTATGAAGCTTACGGCAGCTCCCGACGGAAGCATCAGAACAAGGCTGAAGATCTTCCGCACGTGCCCTCATTTAATAAGGACTCTGCCGCAGCTTCTCGTGGATCCGCGGCGGCCAGATGATTGCGCAAAGGAACCGCACGAGCTGACGCATGCGCCCGATGCTTTGAGATATCTCGCGATATATTGGACGCGGCCGCCTGAGCCGGAAAAGCCGAAAAAAGTGAAATACCGCCCTGATCTGCTTGAGGATTACAGGCGGGCAAGCTATAAAGAAAAACAAGAAATGATTAAAAGATATGGAGAACCATTACTATGAGAATTGACTTTGAAGGAAAAACTAAACTTTCATTCTTCCAGGATCTGTACAATGAGGCAAGATCTGCGACCGAGGAGCTTCACGATAAGCTCGCTCAGCACATGGCACAGTACAAGGGGAGCACGGAGATTGATGGCTCGGATGTTCGCGCGAAGCATATCCGAAACGTTACCTATGAGCTCATTGAGTCTCAGGTAACGGGGTACATACCAAATCCGTCGGTTTCCCCGAAAATGTGGAGTGATAGAAATGAACGCGCCGCAAAGAGCATTGAAACTCTGCTTAAAAACAAGAGAAATGAGCTTCCTTTTGAAAAGCATAACGATATTGACGAGAGATACACGCCTATTTATGGTGGCAGCGTATGGCTTATCGAATGGGATGAGTCAGTAGTTACTCACAACACGGTCGGCGATATTAAGGTAACGTGCCTCTCGCCTTCGAAATTTACGGGCCAGCCAAACATTTACGATATAGCGGATATGGAATATTGCTTTATCGAGTTTGAAACGACGAAGGAGGATATCGTGAGAAAATACAACGTTCCTCTTGAGGTCGCAGATGAAGCCGAGTCTGACGAGCACGCGGACGATAAGACTGCGACGCTCTATGTTTGCTATTATAAGAACGACGAGGGAAAGGTCTGTCAGTATATCTGGAGCGGCGATACTGAGCTGCTTGACATTGACGACTTCTATGCGAGAAAGACTCGCGTGTGCAAGAAATGCGGCAAGCGTAAGAAGGTGTGCGCGTGCGAGGACGCAAAGGATAGCGACTATAAGCTTATAAGTGATGAATATGAGGAGCTTGACAGAGATATATCGCTCTCGGATGGTACGGTTATTCCCGCCGTTAGTCAGGTGATCAAGGACGGCCGGGTCGTTATGACCACGGAAAAGCGCCAAGTGCTTGAAGCTGACGGCAGCATGGCGTTTCAGGACGTTGATGGAATTCTTGCCCCTCTTATGATGGAAGTTGAGATTCCCAAGACCGAACCGACGAGACTTCCGTTCTATCAGCCGTCGGTGTTTCCTATCGTTATCAGAAAGAATACCTCTCAGGAGGACAGCCTTCTCGGTCAGTCTGACTGTGAATTCATCCGTCCTCAGCAGCAGGCGATAAATAAGGTGGAATCGAGAATTATTGAAAAGGTTATTAGCTCGGGCGTATATCCCGTCGTGCCGAAGGAATTCGATTTGGACCTTGACAATTCTTTGTTCAAATGGGTTTTCAGAGCGGACCAGAATACATATAACCTTTTCGGCAGAGTGGATCTTGCGGTTAACGTCAGCCAGGACGTTTCGGAGGCGGAGCGCTTATATGATCACGCTAAGCGCATACTCGGAATATCAGATTCTTTTCAGGGGCAATATGACGGCTCGGCGCAGTCGGGTAAGGCTAAGCAGCTTCAGATACAGCAGGCTGCGGGCAGACTGAATTCCAAACGTCAGATGAAGAATGCGGCGTATGCGGAGATCGACAAGATCATTTTCCAGTATTATCTCGCGTATGCGGATGAGCCTCGCCCCGCGGCGTACAGAGATGCTTCCGGCAGAATCCAGAATGCAGCTTTTAACCGTTATGACTTTATCGAGAGGGATGAGGCGGGAGAATATTACTACAACGACGAGTTTATGTTCTCGTGCGACGCTACGGTCGACCTCGATTCTTCGCGCGAATCGCTGTGGCAGGAGAATAGACAGAATTTTGCGAGCGGTGCGTACGGAGATCCCTCGGACCCCAGAACGCAGCTTACGTTCTGGCTGAATATGGAAAGAACGCACTATCCCTTTGCGCGTGACAACGTGGAGAGAATTCAAGAGGCTATCAAGCAGCAGAACCAGATGGCGCAGCTCCAGCAACAGATGGCGGCTCGGCAGGAGCAGTTGGTGGCGCTTGAAGGTGAGATCGGCAAGCGTGAGGAATACGAGGGATTTCTTCAAAACGAGATAGGAAAGCGCGCCAAGTATGAGGATTTTCTGAAAAATATAATTAACGGAGGAAGCAAGTAATGGCTGTGATTAAAAGAAGGGTTGACTCAAAGTTAATGCCAATGCACCAAAAGGGCGAAATATACAAGGTAACATATGCTGAGGGTCTGGGCTCGACCGGAAGCGCCGCGGCGACCGAAAGCACGGTATCGAGCGGCGAAGCGGGAACGGGCGGAGAAACCGGAGCAAGCGGAAGCAGCGGAACGGCTGATGGCTCGAGCGGAAGCGCCGCGGCGACCGAAAGCACGGTATCGAGCGGCGAAGCGGGAACGGGCGGAGAAACCGGAGCAAGCGGAAGCAACGAAAGCTACGCACCGAGCTACGAAGAATATTACGGGGAACAGAGGGATATTACATACGCGGCCGCGGAGGAAGAGCGAAAGCGAGCCGAGGAGGCGGCAGAAACCGAGCGGCAGCGTGGCGTTATTGACGCGCAGGCAAGCTACAATTTTAATAAGGCGACGTACGGCCAGAATGCCGAGGTATTGCGCAGCATGGGCCTTACCGGCTCGGGCTATGCGGATTATCTGACGTCAAGAGCTTATGCGACACAAAGATCCGAAACACAGGCGGTTAACGCGCAGGCGGCGGAGGCTAAGCGAATAGCGCAAGAAAACGAGGCAGCCGCGAAGCTTGCGGCGGATGCTACCTATGCAGAAAACATACAGGGGGCTAAATCCAGTGCGGATGCTACATATCTTACTTTGCTCGATGCCTCTAAGACCGGAACGTACAATCTTGACGAGTTAATTCAGGCCGCCAAGGATGCAGGATGCTCTACAGAACAGATTCAGGCATTAACAAGCTCCTTTAATCAGGCCGAGAAGGATAATGAGGCTGCCAAGGTTAGAGAGGCTTTTGAAACGTATTTGGACTATGCTAAGAGTGGCACATATTCGTCAAGTGACCTTCAGACAATGATGATCGGGAGCGGTCTTGGATGGGGACAGATGCAACAAATTCTTGCTACGGCAGATCAGGCCTTCGGTGAGAAAAAAGCAGCTAATGATGTTGAGAAGTACAACACGTATCTGGGATATGCCAAGTCAGGAAACTATACGTTTGCAGAGTTTAAGGAGCTTGTGAACGCCGCGGGCTTCGATTTAGCAGAAAGAAACAACCTTATAACCGCATATCAGGACGCGAATGCCGCGACGTACAGTGCAAATCTGGCCGCCTATAATTCTGATCCTGCTTCGGATATATATAAAGCATATCAAAACAAGGAAATATCTGAAGAAGATTTCAAGGCGTTTCAGAATCAGATCAACGAGGATCTTGATATTGACGGCGCGTTTAAGAATGACGATGGTACTCGCGCGTCACTTGACGCAGCGCAGAGCGCTTTAAATGATCTCTTGAATAATCCGATGCTTACCGAAGAAACAAAGACCGTAATACAGGCAAGGTATGATAGCATATATGTACCGAAGACTATTGAAAGTTTTGAAGTGTATTACGGACTCAATGAAGGGAATTGGGTGACGTTCGAAGATACTTCAAATGACAAACGATATAAGGCAAAAACGGCCGAAGTAATTGATGATTCTGAGGTTCTTGCCGCTGCATCGAGTTATTCAAAGGGGACGCTTTTTGCACTTAACGGAAAGCTTTATTATAAGTCCAAACAAGGAGACAAGGTTTGGCTTCTCGATCAATGGGCAAGTGATACCGGCTACGACCGACTTATGAAAGTGTTCGGTCTAAGCTAAAGGAGGCACTATGGGAACAATATCAGTATCAAGTCTTGTTTCCGCATCAACGCGCAAGAAGCTTCAGAATAGCTCTGCTCAGTCGTTGAGCAAGACCAATGAGGCGAGCGGTGACAATAACGGCGGAATTTTCGGCGGCGTTGGATATCTCGGAGAAAAGTTCGGGCTTGGAGTCCTCTCGACGTTTGAAAACATTTGGGATTTTGCCGCGGGTGGTATTGCGGATCTGTTCGGCGCGGACGAATGGGCAGAGCAGCAGTTCGCGAACGACTGGGTAAATTACTCCCACGCGGATGAATGGTTCGACCCCGGGAAGGGCTGGCAGGTTGCGGGCGACGTATCGCAGTCTATAGGCGGAATGGTGCCTGCGATAGCTGCAGAGGCGACTATAGACGTGCTGTCCTTGGGAACGCTTTCGTCATTGGGACGAGCCGTTTCTATGGGAATCACAGGCTTGTCTGCGACGGGCGCGGCTACGAGAGAGGCCTACAGAGAAACGGGAGAGCTCACGGGTAAAGAATACGGATACGGCGTGCTGTCAGGCGCGACCGAGGCGGGAATTGAGGCGATATCCGGTAAGCTCGGCGCGGGTTCGGCGCAGGTTGCTAAAAACGTTGCAAAAATGTTTGCGAAGGAGGGCGCGGAGACCGTTGCTAAGAGCGCTATCAAGATGGGCGCTAAAAGCATAGGAAAGCAGATTCTCAAGGACTTTGCGGGAGAGGCCGCCGAGGAGGCGATCGCGGAAATCGTTTCCCCGTATTATAAGCGCTGGACATACGACAAGGATGCGGAGAATGCGAGCCTGGAGGAGATCGGTTACGCCGCCTTCGTCGGCGGTATCTCGGGCGCGATAATGACGGGCGGCACGGCAGTGGCAAACACCACGCAGAATTTCTTCTCCGGCAAGAAGGCGGCTGATGGCGGCAAGGCGGCTGACGTTATTAAAACGGGCAAGGTATATGCGGATTACGAGGCGCAGGGCGTTACGGGAATTGACGCCTACGCCTCCGCGTCCGAGCTTTACGGTAAGCTTACCGATAGTCTTATGAAAAACAATTCTATTGAGAACGTGGATGAGCTTATTACCCGCGTAGAGTCGGGTGACGTCACTCTTAATACGAGGGAGCGCACGCTTCTCGGCGCGCTCCAGAGAGAAAACACGATAGGAAAGATATATCCGTTCGTGGAAAGAAGCGCACTTAACCTCATCGCCAATCCCGAGGCAGCGGCGCAGGCATTCTCAAGCTTTGGAATGAAGGATGCAAACGGAAATCCCGTGTCGTACACCGCAGAGCAGATAACCGAGGGCATTGATAGCGATCTTTTGGAAAAGGCTCGCAGCGGACAGATTTCAAGCGAGGAGCAGGCAACATTCTTAAAGCAGCTCCGTGCTGCTATCAAGACGAATCCCGCGCTTGCGACCTTGTCGGTGGCAGATGCTACGGGAAGAATAATGATAGACACAAAGAAATTCGAAACCGCGGCGAAGAACGGCGCGGCGAGAATGACGCCCGATACCTTGGCGCAGTATAAGGAAAGAGCCACGACAGCGCAGAAGGAGGCGTTTGCGCGGGATCTCGGCTACAATACTCTCGGAGAATTCTATTCGGATAGCTTCGAGGGTGTACAAGGAAGGCTTGAGGAATATCTGTTTATGCACGGCGAGGAGATCGCGGCGAAGAGAAAAAATATTTCCGAGATAAAGAATACGCCTGCAGAGAGCGTAAGACCTGCGCCCAAGGTGATGAAGAGCACCATGGCGGACGGCGTATATGCGCTTGACGACGTATTTGCGGTGTTAAAGAAGGGCGGAGAATTCTATTTATTCAATCGCAACGCGGGTGATATTAGCAAGCCCTTGAGCGTATCGGAGCTTAATAAGATCCTGAAGGAAGCCAGGGCGAAGGGGCTGGAGCAGGCAAATGCAACCAAAAAATCCTTGCAAAATGTCTCTGAAGGTGGTATAATGAACGCACTTACAGAAGATCAGCAAGGAAACAAGGAGGCTTACAATG
>CAZMKU010000015.1:0-23239 GCA_964567085.1 uncultured Clostridium sp. | reverse complement strand
CGCCGGAGACATATATATCACCCTTCTTTTCGGCTCGCTCGCGCCCTCGCTCGCCTGATTATTCAAAATAGCCTCGTAGCAATCGTAAATAGGGGGCGCCATCATAAGCATTCCCTTTCCGCCGCCGTAGGGTGTATCGTCGACGCGTCTGTGCTTATCCTTCGAATAATCGCGGATATTATGCAATCTTATATCAATCTTGCCATTCTTTCGCGCCCTGCCGATAACACTCTCAGAGAGAACGTAATCGCAAAGGTCGGGGAAAAGCGTCATTATATCAAATCTCATAGAGCTCAGTCCTTAATAAGTCCGGGGATGGTCTCAATATAGATCCCGCTATCAATATCGATCCTTTTTACAAACTCGTCAACTACGGGGACAAGTCGCTCACCCCAAGCGGTTGAAACCACGTAAATGTCGTGCGCGCCGCGGTTTATAACCTCTTTAACTGTTCCGTATCTCTCGCCGCTTATATTGTCAATTACGGGCAAGCCCTCGATATCCGCAATAAAATACGCGCCCTCGTCGAGCTCGAAATCCTCTCTCGCAGCATAAATTGTCGTTCCCTTGAGCGCTGCCGCCGCATCGACGTCCGAAACACCCTCAACACCCATTATAACAAACTGCTTAAAAACAGACGCGCGGAGAACCGCCCTTTCGACATAATTTTCGCCCTTCTTGAAAAAAATTCTGTCAAGCGATGCCAAAACGGCAGGAGAATCGCAAAGAGACTGAAGCTTCACCTCGCCCTTGATTCCGTGTGTATTTATTATAATTCCGCATTCAAGATAATCTTTTTTCATATTTCACCTATAAATTTAAAATTAACTATAAAACTACATTTTACATTATAGCACATTTAATTTCAAATTTCAAGCAGAATTGAGCAATTTTATAAAATAGTGTTATATTTTAAAAAATTTACAAATACTTAACTAATATAATGCTCTTTTATAGTATAATAATCGTTAGTGAAAACAAAGAAAAACAAATTGGAGGAAACATAAATGATCACTACAGCTCTTACAAGCACAGATAACGGCGGTATCGGCAGCATTCTTATGCTTCTTATTCCCATAGCATTATTGGTTATACTTTTCGTATTTTCAAGCCGTTCGCAGAAGAAGAAGGACAAGGAAATCGCCGATATGAGAAACGGTCTTCAGATAGGCGACGAGGTTACCACCATCGGCGGTATCATCGGCAAGATCGTAAGCATCAAGGAAGAAACCTGCGTTATCGTTACTTCCCGCGACAACACGAAGATCAGAATATTGAAGTCTGCTATCAGCCACGTTGACGTGAAGGCAGAAGACTCTATCGACTGATAAAATTCTGTAATAATGAAAAAATCGCAAGCATATATTTTACTGTCAGTAAATTATATCGCTTGCGTTTTTTATTTTCACACGGGAGAGAGCTATGAACAAACAAAACAAAAATAATTCAAAATATTTACCCACGAGCCGAAGAACGCGAAAGGAGGATAACAACAAAAATCATATAATTGCCGCGCTCATAGGCTTCGGTATATTTATTATTTGTCATTTGACTCTGAGCTTTTTAGGCTCGCTGATAATAGCAAAGGGCAGCGATCCCGACACGCTTGTTCCCTTCGTGTCAACGATATCAATGACGGTCTCGTCAATCGTAGGCGCGCTCGTAACGGCAAGGATCACGGGCGGAAATGCCGTCGTGTCGTCACTTATGTTTCTCGGCGCGGTTTTTCTTTGTGTTCTTGTAATATCGGTGATCTATCTGAAGGACGATAATACCCCTCTCTGGGCAAGCCTGCTTCTGAAAGCTCCCGTTATCCTCGGCGGATTTTTCGGCGGATATATCGGCTCGCACAAGAAAAAGCCCAAATCACTTTACGCAAAATACAAATAGGAGTTGTGAGAGATCACAACTCCTGCTTTTTTACCTTTACTTTATCGCCGCCGATTACGTTGACGTTATTGCGCTTACAATCCTCAATAAAGCGAATAACCTCGGCGGTTATCTCCTCACCCGGACATACGACGGGAATACCCGGAGGGTAGCACATTATATAATCGAGTGACACACAACCTTTCGCGTCTTCAATATCAAGTCCTTCGTAATCGCAACCGCTCGCATCGGAAATCTTCATTCTAACACACGGAGTGGGATATTTTAACGGCTCTTTTGAAGCGTTAGACTTTTTGCACCACTTATCAAAATGGCAAAGCAGGTCTCCGAGCTTTAAGATCATATCCCCATCGTCCATGACCGAGGTCATAAGAATTAGATAATCACGGGATACCATTTCGGGCTCGAAGCCGTTAAGTCTCAAAAATTTCGCCAAAACACAAGCGGTCACCTTGTTCCCGACAAGGTCAACAAGGTCCTTGCAAAAGACGTTGAGCTTGCCCTTATCAAGGGCAAAGACCTTATCTGACAAGGAATTTTTAGCATATCCCAGAACAAAAATGTTTTCAAGCGAGGAAATTTTTTTCTCAAATGCCGCAAGAGTCTCGCTATATTCCGAAAAAAGCTCCGCGCCGTGATCTTTCACAATTGACAGGCACTTATCGATTGACGATAGCAAAATATACGACGGACTGCTCGTCATAAAGATCGAGAGATAGTGTCGTATTTTCTCGTCGAGCTCATCAGCGCGATCCGAGAAATTCAAGCAAAGCGCCGTCTGCGTCAGGGCGGGCAGAGTCTTATGCAGGCTCACGACCGCGACGTCAGCGTATTGCATACAAGACAGAGGCAAATATTCGTTTTGGGTAAATCCGAGATGCGCTCCGTGGGCACAGTCAAGCACAAGATATGCTCCGTGCGAATGCGCGACCTCAGCGATCTCCTTGATATTTGAAATAACACCTTCATAGGTTGGCGAGGTTATAACCACCACCGAAGCCTCGGGAGCTTTCTCAAACGCCGCCTCAACGTCAGCAGCGCTCACGCTTGCAACTATTCCCGTATCCTCGCAAGCCAAGGGATACACGTACGTGGGCTCAAGCGAGAAGGCTTCAATCGCGCTGTAAACACTTTTATGCGACGCTCTTGAAACGATCACGCTCTTGTTCTTAGCGCAAGCTCCGATAGCTGAAATAATGCCCGCCGTCGAGCCGTTTACCAATGGGTAAGCGTATTTTGCGCCGTAAAGCTCTGCCGCATTTACGCCAAGCTCACGTAAAATTCCCTCGGGAGCGTGAAGATTATCGTAGCCGTCGATCTCGGTTATATCAAACTCATACGGAAGTCCAAGCTCATTGCCGTACATCTCCATTTTTGTACTTCGCTTATGCCCCGGCATATGCATGGGATACTTCCCTTTTTCCTTTATTTCATAAAGCTTTTCTGTCAAATTAAAATCCATAGAATTCACCTCACCTGACAGAATTGTAAAAGCTCAGGGAATCAAAGCTCTGACCCAAATGCTCTAAAAGATAGGTCTCGCAAACCGAGGAAAAGCTCTCAAGCTCGCGCTCGTCCGTAAGCTCAAAGGAAAATATTTTGGAGAACGACGACATAGCTACGTACCGAAGCGCAGCCAGCACCGAGCTTGAGATAGGACACATCGCGCTCGCGTAATGCGTGTATTCAAATTCCTGCGAAATTCTGGGGATTTTCTTGTTTCTTCTGTTAAGGCACTCGGGACAGATAATTTTACCGCCCGCAACGTCCAGGTACATAAGCTCGCCCTCGAATTCGGAGCAATACGGACACGCGGATATCTCGGGCATATATCCCGACATACACATAGCACGGAATTCGAAAACGCCCTTAATAAGCGGAAGCGACTTATTGCCCTTACATATTAGATGCAGAGAATTCAGCAGCATTCGCAGGATCTCGTTGCCCTCGTAGCTTTCATCCGTAAGCTCGTTTGCGAGGTCACAAAGATACGTGCCGAGGGCAAGGGACGAAATATCACGCGTAAGCTCGTAGAAGCTTGTTATTATCGAGCCGCCCTTGAGCCAATACGCGTCGCCCTTACTGTAAATTTCAAAATTGGCATAGGTAAAAAGCCCCGTCAGTGAGGTGAGCTTGCCCGTGGGCGATTTCACTCCCTTTGCCATAACGGGAATTCTTCCCTTTTCCTCTGTGATTATCCACAGAAGCTTATCGCTGTTGCCGTAGCCCGTAACCTTGGTGACTACGCCGTTCATCGCGAATACCATAAATACTCCATCTGCCGCCCTATGCGGCATTTATTATTCCTCGAAATAACCGAAATCGGTAATTCCTCTCTGACTGTCTCGCCAATTTTCCTTTACCTTTACCCAAAGGTTAAGATAAACCTTCGCGCCGAATATCTTTTCAAGATCCGCTCTTGCGTACGAGCCGACTCTCTTTAGTTCCTCACCCTTTTTACCAACGATGATTCCCTTGTGCGACGCCTTCTCGCAGTAAATTTCCGCGCGGATGCTGATAAGAGTGTTTTCATCCTTGAATTCCTCGATAACGACAGCGATGCCGTGAGGAACCTCCTTGTCAAGCGTACGGAGAAGCTTCTCGCGGATAACCTCCGCCGCGACCTGACGCTCGGACTGGTCGGTAACTATATCCTCGGGGAAGAAAAATTCGGATTCAGCGAGGAACTGCTCGCACTCACCGATAACCTCGTCAACTCCCTTTCCGTTCTTCGCGGAGATCGGAATAACCGCGTCGAAGCTATGCTTTTCGGCATAAGCCGCGATGGATTCCGCAATCTGCTCGCGGCGGTAAAGGTCGCATTTGTTGAGCACGAGAATGGACGGAAGTCCCGACCTTTTGGCGTAATTCATTACGTTTTCCTCAATATCGCTTATCTGCTTACCCGCGTCAACGACGAGAATGACCGCATCGGCGTCGCCCATAGTCGAATTAGCAGTCTTTACCATATAATCGCCGAGTGTATTTCTGGGCTTGAACATACCGGGGGTATCAAGGAAAACAAACTGCTTTTCCTCAACCGTATGAATACCGATAATTCTGTTTCTTGTCGTCTGCGGCTTGGAGGATACGATTGCAACCTTCTCACCGAGAATTGCGTTCATAAGCGTGGATTTTCCCACGTTAGGTCTGCCTACTATGGCTATAAAACACGTTTTTCTCATATTAATTCCTTTACTTAACTGTTTTTATCTATAAATGCAATAGCTTGACTTGAGCTCGTGATATCCACGAAATTATCGTGATCGTAGTTGTCGACGAGTAAAATCTTATCCGGCTCTCCTACAATGCTTTCGCCGTATACCCAAACCGAAAACCTCGCGTCCTCAACGATATACATTCTTATAATATCCATACTCTGCTTATCGGGAGCGACCTCGGTCTTCTGGGTATACTTATAATCAGAAAAGTCCGTCCACTTGATATATAGAGAGATGCTTACGAATTCGCGAACCTCGTCCGCCTTTAAATACTTCGTAGGGGTTTTCGCAGCTCCCGCAAGAAAAGCATCCAAGCCTCCCTTGGTAAGATCCAAAAAATACGACGTGTTATCGAGATCGCATATCATAACGGTGTCTGGGTATTTTTTATCGGATTTCGGACCCGAAACCATTACCACGAAGCGAGTGCCCGAAACCATATATACGCGCTCTCGCGTATCTCCCGCGCTTTGATCGGTATAAATGTAATTATCAAAATCGTCCCAGCTTATGTACTGCCTTTTCGCGGCAATAGCGGTTATATCGTCAAGCTCGAGAGGGATCTCACCGCCTGTGACCGTTCTCTCGCCAAGCCAGTGCACGAGCGGGATAACGGTTGCCGCGCCTAAAAATACTGCCATACAGATTATAAACGTAATAAGCTTTACGTGGCTCTGTATGAAGCCCTCCTTTCGCATACTCTCGACGTCGTCGTCAAGTATGCTCTTTTCTTTTTTCCTTCTTTTGGGCTTGTCCGCTTTTGCCTCGGGGGTGTCGGCAAGAGCCTCAAGCTCCTCTGCTTCCTTTTGCGCCTTAAGCTCCTTTTGAGCGCGTCTTTCACTCGGTTTCACTTAAGCTCTCCTTATTTTACTGAAAGTCCTATCATATCCATTATGATATTCTGCTTTTCACGCATTTCTCGGTCTGCCTCCTCGGAAAGCTCGTGATCGTAGCCAAGGAGATGAAGCATAGAATGAGCCGTGAGGAACGCTACCTCGCGCTCAAAGCTATGACCGAACTCGTCTGCCTGCTCGGCTGCCTTCTCGAGAGAAATAACGATATCACCGAGCATATTCATCATCTCGTCAACGGGCGGCTCCTCGTACTCGCCGTCGAAGTCGAAAAGCGGGAAGGAAAGCACGTCGGTAGGACGGTCGATCTGACGGAATTTTTTATTGAGCTCGTGAATGCCCGCATTATCGGTAAACGTCACCGAAACCTCGCAAGGATTCTGATAGTTTTCGAGATCAAGCGATGCTTCAACCGTTTCGCGTATAAGCATTTTAAGCTTATAAGTCAAGGGGAGCTTATCCTGCTCGTTTTCAAAATATATTTTAAGCTTCATCTTTCTTTTCATTTTTCTGTTTTCCTTTCGTGATAGGTTCTCTTGGGCTGCTCGTGTTTTTGAACAAGGCTCTTTTCATACTTTTCGTATGCCAGAATTATCTGCTGAACGAGCTTGTGACGTACAACATCTCGCTCGGTAAATGAATGAATGGCAATATCGTCAATATCCGCGAGAATCTTAACCGCAGCCGCAAGACCGCTCTTTTGTCCGTGAGGCAGGTCTGTCTGTGTCAGGTCGCCCGTAACCACCGCCTTTGAATTGAAGCCAAGACGCGTCAAAAACATCTTCATCTGCTCGGGCGTGGTGTTCTGCGCCTCGTCGAGAATGATAAACGAATCGTCAAGGGTTCGTCCTCGCATATACGCTAAAGGCGCAATCTCGATAACGCCCTTCTCTACCTGTCTCTGATAATTCTCCGCTCCCATCATCTCGTAAAGCGAGTCGTAAAGCGGTCGAAGATAAGGGTCGATCTTGCTCTGAAGGTCTCCGGGCAAAAATCCGAGCTTTTCTCCCGCCTCGATCGCGGGGCGCGTCAGAATAATTCTCGACACCTGCTTTTCACGAAGCGCCTTTACCGCCATAGCAACCGCGAGAAAGGTCTTACCCGTTCCAGCAGGGCCCGTGCCGATGACGATTGTGTTCTTCTTAATGGCGTTGACGTACATTTTCTGCCCGACCGTCTTCGCCTTGATGGGCTTGCCCTTCATAGTAACGCAAATAGTGTCATCGGAAAGCTCGTCAAGAGTCGAGCCCTCACCGCTCTTTACCGTTTCAACGACGTACATTACGCTTGAATCGGTAATGTTTTCATTATATTTTGACATTTTCACAAGATAAGATACCGCGTCGGCGGCAAGCCTTACGCTCGTATCGTCCTCACCGCTTACCGAGATAGCGTCCTCTCCCGATTCGCAGATCCTATTGTTGATGCGAACAGAAAATGACTTCTCAACGATCTTTATATTAGCGTCGCAGCTCCCGAAAACAGAGGCTATGACGTCCGCATTTTCAACCTTAATAATCTTCGTGCTCATTTGTTCTCCATTTTTAATTTTGCATATCTACGACAAATTCACTCGTCTGCGCTATATTTTCAATATATACGACAACACAGTGTATGCTGAATGAATCGTCACCCACGTGTGGCGTAACCGTCTTCCTTATGACGAACTCCGCGCCACTTGAGCTTATTCTCCTCTCAAGCTCAAGGTACGCCAATGTCTCCGCCTCGTCAACGCTTCGCTCTGCTTCAACAAGCTCAAATTCATGATAGCTTACGGTCGTTACGCTTATCGGAACGTCCGTATTCCACGGAAGGCTACAGTTATCCACATTATATATTGTATCATAAAGAGATACACCATTTCCACCCTTTTTTAAAATATTAAATGTTTTTCCAAAAAAATTTAAACTTTTTTCATAATTGACCACTCCCGTATACTGCTTTTTCTCATATTTCAAGGGGATTTCAATGTAATACTCCTCGACGGTTTTCGCCATGACCTCCCCTGCGGCTCTCGTATAACGGAAGCCTACTCTGTTACTGTCGTAAAGTCCGCTTATAAGCAGGTCTCCCTCGTTGACTATCTGACCGCTTTTGACCACGACGTTTCCGACGTAGGAGCGAACGTCCTCGATAACTCCGCTCTTTTTGGCAACAACATTGGCAAAGCCGTATCCGCTGAGCTTATCCTCGCCCTTTTGATTTTCAATTATCTCTACGCTCGCCACGTTTCCCGAAAGATTTATCGCAATAAAGCTTATATCCTGACTTTCAATAAGTATCTGATTCTGGACCTTATCAACGTCTATGTCGGAAATTCTCTTGCCAACACAAACGCCGTAAGAGGCAAGGACTCCCTCAAGCTCCGCGGTAGTTATGCTATTGTTCCCCACGATTCGTATGTCCCAGATGATCGAGCTGAAATACAGCGCCAAGGCGCACGCCGCCACAAGCCCCGCCATAAGCCCGTAGCGGTATTTATATTTAAGTAAAAATGCGGGAAGACCGCCGAATCTTACGACCGAAAAAGACACGGCAAAGCTGTCTGCGACCCGCTTTAGCCGTCTGTAATCGTGATATTTCAGCTTCATACGAATATTCCCGCACTCGTCAAGAATTACGTCCGTGTACGGAATCAGATTCTCCATACAGATATTCAAAACATTGTTTTTATTAAGCTCGCAGACTTCAATTTCCACAAAGCCGACGAGACTGTAAAGCACGCGCATATTCCTTTCTCCGTCAGATAAATTTGATTTGCTCGATAACACCCGAGATCTCCACGCCTTGCACGTGATAAACCGAGCAGTTCAGATTCTCACCCGAAACTGAAACGTCAAAATTTTTCGCGCGAAGTATCATTTCCTCCGTGGTGTATTTTAAAATTCTTCTGCAGCCGTAAAGCACGAGGCTTGTATTCCCGAACATTTCAAGCGAAAAATCAAGATTTCGCCCGAGCAATCCCTCGTCATTCTTTTTTATATAATCCATAAAGGACTTTTTACCCAAGCCGTCGATTTTCTTGCTCATAAAACCTCCTGATGCAAAATATAGTTTAATAAGTCATATTTCAAATATATGAAAATAAAATTCTATTCATAACACGGAGAAAATGTTTTTGTGACGGCGCAGAACGTGAAAGTAAAAGCATCTGTAAAAACGCTGGCTATATCGGCCTTGAGTGCCTTCGCATTCGTAATATTTTTCATAGAAGCGCCTGTGATCATCGAGCGGATGAAGAGCGGGCTCGTCCTGTGCGGAAACGTAATAATTCCCTCGCTTTTCCCCTTTATGGTACTATCCGAAATATTGATCCTCGCAAGGATCGACAGACTTTTCGAGATGCTGCTCGGCGGTCTGTTTGAAAAGCTTTTCGGTGTTTCAAGGAGCGCCTGCTCCGCGCTTATTCTCGGTCTTTTGTGCGGCTTCCCCGTCGGAACGAAAATTGCATATTCCCTTTATGAAAAAGGCAGTATCTCACGCGACGAGCTTTCGCATCTGCTTGCTTTTTGCAATATTCAAAGCTCAGCCTTTATAATCAATACCGTGGGTATCTCCCTGCTCAGCTCACGGCGCGCGGGTGTATTTCTCTACGTTTCGCAAATAATATCGCTTATTGCCGTGGGTATTATCTACCCGAAGCTCTTCCCGCGCGACCGTCAAGCGCCTTTGCGAAGCGCACAAGAAACGCCCCCAAAAAAGCGCGGCTTCGCCGCCGCGTTCACGGGCGCAGTAAAATCCTCGGTTTCAGGAATTCTCAGCGTCTGCGGCTTCGTTCTTTTTTTCTACGTTTTGTGCGGAATTATAATCGACATCGGCGGAAAGCTCGATCTCCCCGCGGCGATCCCGCTGCTCATAACCTCTATGCTTGAGATGAGCTGCGGTTGTGTCGAGTCCGCACACGCCCTCACGCCCGACAAAGCATTTTACGCCTGCGCTATGATCCTGGGCTTTTCGGGAATATCCCTGCATTTTCAGATAACCTCTCTCTGCGCCGATGCTCAAATCAAATACGGGAGATTTTTCATAATAAAAATTATCACCGCGATACTCGCAGGGGCGGTTGCCGTAGCTTTCAATTTTATTTTTAAGATTTTTGTGTAAAGGTCTTGACAAACCCCTGCGGATTTGATATAATTACAAGGTCGACAAACGACCTTGCTGATATGGCTCAGTCGGTAGAGCACGTCATTGGTAATGACGAGGTCATGGGTTCGATTCCCATTATCAGCTCCAACGTAGAAACAATGAAAAGCCCTTGATTTACAAGGGCTTTTCATTGTTTTATCGGTGTCCGAGCCATTTTAAAATCAATTCGTCAAATTGCATAAATTTGTTTTAATCTTTGCTACAATGCTACAAATAGTGCTACATTTTTTGTAACGTCAAACCTGCGTAAAATTAGCTCCCTTCATTATATATTTATAAAACAAACAGCAGCGCCGCAGCGCTGCTGTTTAATTTTCTTTATCCGCACAGGCTTCACTCGCGTCTCTCCTATCAGACGGCGCCGCCTCTCTGCACTCCACATACTCATTAAACAAATTGATCACAGATATCTGATCGCGCTTAAAATTCGTTTCGGTTACGGTTATGTTGCAATATCCCGCATCGTCCCCGGCGAAAAGAGCTGAGATGATCGGTATCATTCTCACCATCCATTGAATTACCGTTACGAGCGAGAAGTTGAAGACCAGATTTATAGCGACCGTGCTGCTGAATATCACTATAACCGCGCGGCTTATGAGCTGCTGCCTCTTGTCCCTCTTCTCGCGCTCGCGGCCCGACTGTCCAAGAAGCTTCTCGCGGTCCATCTCGCCGTTCTCATTCAATATAAGCCCGGGCACAAGGCGCAAAGGCTTCGCCCTGTTACACTTGATGATCGTTTTCTTTATATCCCACGGCAAATGAAGCTTGAGCACGTCCCAATCAGGCAAACGCCTGTATTTTTTCAAATACTCGTCGTATTCTACCTCAACGTCGGTGAGTAAGCTTTCGCGGTACTCCCGAAGCTCACGCGTTTTATAGTGCTTGCAGAACTCCGGCACCAGACCCGCACAGGAATCATCGTATATTTTCTGACGCTTCCGCCTGTATTCCAAAAGAGAGTCCTTATATTCAGGATCTCTCTTTCCTCGCTGCCTGCCCTTCGCATACCTGTTCCGATAGATCATCGAGGTCACAACGTAAAGAAAAACGGTAAGTGCCGTTAAGCTTATTATATTCTTTATGGACAACGAAAAATCCGTAAATGATATTACCGCGGTAACGGCAACAAGAAGGAACAGGACTATATCGTTTAACTGTATCCTGTCAGGGGCGTTATCAGCCGCCCCCTTTTCAAGACGCCTTCTCATTTCCCTGCGCGATTCAGAGTAGCTGCTCTCCTGCAGTGTAGGTTCTGAAATTTTGTTCATGCCTCAGAGTCCTCCTCTGCAGTCTTTTCAGCAGGTTCTCTGTCCGCCTTAGACCCTACTGCTTCGCCGATCTTATAAATACCCATACCGACCGCATTGGCTATAGTTCCCCAAAAGCAAACGATTATCATTTCAGAAATAATATTCCGCAAGCACACGAGAAACACAAGTATGACTACCCAGATCACCGGGACGGAGGGCGATTTCAAAAACGCCTTGATCTGCTTTATAAACGGCAAGGCTGATAGAAAGGCGAACACAAGGAACAGTCCCGAAACGGTCGCCTCGGAGCTTTTTTCGGTCCAAACGGGAAATTGCGTAAGCGTCGCTATTAGCGGAACGGCCACGTCAAGCGCGACCGCCGCATAGCGCAGGAGCTTTCCCTTCGTCTTGTTTTTCATAAATCACACCTCCGCGGAGCTTGTGGCTTCAGCCTCCGTTGTCGCCAAAGACTCCGCCGTCGCGCTTATGTTGGTTCGGACCGCCTCAACGATCGCGGCAAGCTGAGAATCATTTTCAAGGGTCTTCAGGCAATTCGCATATTTAAGGTTAACGAGATCCTTGACCCCCTGCGGGAGATTTTTTGAATTAGCGTATACCGTCGTCAATATCTCCAGAATAGCAGTGTTCTGTGCCACGAGCGCGCCTACGACGCGGTTTCTCTCGCCGTCAGCCGCTCCGTATGTATCGTATGCCTCCTTCAGCTCGCGATATTCCTCCGCAAGCTTGTTATAGCCCTCGATCATGCTGTTAACGGTCTGTACCACTGCCGCCTGGCTGCCGAGCGTCTGAAGAGTGTCCCCCTTGATCGTAACAAGCTCCTTGGTGATACTCCTGGTGCTTTTAGTGTTTACGTGCTTTAAAACGAGATTGAGAACGAGGAGCAAGCCGCTTCCCGCAACGCTCAGAACCTCGGCCGAATGTTCACTTGCAAATTCGTACACTCTCGTAAATATCGTGTGCTCTCCCTCAGCAGTCTCCTCGCCTTCATCAGGCAACGCAGAAGCCTCCACAGTAACGCTTTCGGCTTCAGCCACGGCTTCTGTTACTACGTCCGTTTCCTGCTCAGTTGCCTCCGTAGCGCCGACGCTAAGAGGCTGGATCAAGAGCGCAAAAAACGTGATCATGCACAATATAATGGCAAAATATCTCTTTTTCATATCCTTACTCCTTATACAATATCGTAGCCCTCGTATAGCTTTTCCAGCTTCTCACGAAGCTCGTCAAGACGCGCGTGAAGCTCCTTGTCGTTATCTCTGAGGATCTGATTTTCAAGCTTCAGCTCAACGTATCTCTGCGGCAGGTTCATATCGTTGGGAGCGACGAGGATCTCGCCGCTCTCCAATCGGTGCCCTTTGAGCTCCTCACAGATCCACTTTTGCGGCCGCGCGCTTCCGTCAAGAATCACCACCGTGACCTTGACCTCACCCACGAGCTTGTACACAGGAACAACACACGAGTCCTCCTCAAGCAAGCGGTATATCGCCGTGTCGCCAACCTCGAATATCGCGGTCGCGCCTGTCGGAACACCGGTAAAGGTCACGCAAAGCTCGTCCTTTATGGGCTCGGGCTGCCGGGTGAGCAGCACCGCTGTTCCGTTATCAAGAATTTTGTATTCCATACGCGCCCCCCTCTTATGAATAGGAAGTGCCGGTTATCTCTTCAAACTCCTCCTTGGTAATCCTGCCCTTCTTAACGGCATTTTTCACCATATCGAGAGTCCAAAAGCCCGCGATAAAATATTCTTTTATCTTATTTTTCATGTCTCGTCCTCCGCATCCGATTCTGAAAGCTCAAGGTCGCACATCATAGCAATATAGTCGTTTTGAGCCTTCTGCTGCGCCACACTCGCCCTGAGATTTTCAAGCTCGCGCTGCTCTTTGACGGGCATACCCGCCGATTTCATTTTAGGCATAATCAATTCCTCCTTATTAGCATACCACGCACACAGGAGTGCAAGATATCGAGTCGCATGCGTCGTAAGCCGAGATAATACCCGCGGGGGATATGCGCATTGTGTGGCATTTCGAATGCTGATATTCACTGCGCAAGCGTATGATTCGTGAGCTCGCGGTCGCATCTATTGCGTACGTCTTATAAGCATCGTAAGCATTGCCTTCAACCGCGGGCGAAGAAATACCCAGCGCCTGACGCCAATATTCAAACGCCTCGCCCTCAACTCCCGATGCCCTCGGAGTCGTGTATATCTGCTCAAGCGAAGGCAGGAAAAACGTATCGTACGCCTCGTCTATTCCGTGGCCCGTATAATACGTCGCAACTCTGACAGGCTTCAGGCAAGCAAGAAAATCCTCCGAGAATCCGCTCATAAAGCCCGCCTTGGCCGCGACCTCATCGGGAGCGACGTCGCCAAGATGATACGCGCTCCACCAATCTCCTACGCCCTCGGCGCTATTGAGAAACTGGCGGATTCCCGAATGCGACCACACCTCGTAGCCCGAACCGACTATTCCGCCCGTTACATCATATATCGCGGAATGATAGTACGTACCCGACGGAATAGTATCACCCACGTTATAATCCGTTCCGGGCGTCATATATGTGCCGTCTGACTTGTAATAGTGATAACCGGACTGGAATACCGACTCGGTCGCGACCTCATTCTCCGCATGGTCGAACTGAATGCCGAACGGAAGCGCGTAGTGCCACTGCAAATACATTCCCGGGACGACCTCGCCTGTCTGAAGCGTAACGTCGCCGAAATGCACCACGTCAAGCGGCACCTCGTATTCCGTACCGGTTGCCTTGTCCGTCCACGGCACGATTATCTGATCGCCAATATGAAAGATATCGGCCGCGTAGCCTCCGCGTACGATATTATGAATATCTTCCCAGCTTGACACCGCGCTGTTTATCGCCTCTCGCGCCATGGCGCTTAAAAATGCATTTTGCTTGCGCATTTCCGCGACAAGCTCCTTGCCCGTTTCGTCAAGCATAATTGGTTTTGTAACTGTACTCATTTATGTTTCCTCCTGATATGTTACGCAAAGCGCGCCGTCAACCACGTTCAAGCCCACGTCTGAGAAATCGAATTCAAGGTCTATTCTGGAGATTGATACGACTTCTCCCGCTGAATTTATTCCATATATAGTAAGACGGTTAGCCAAATAATTATACTCAATACCTATGTTAATAATCGCCTTCTTTGAAAGCGTCTCGTTCTGAGTATCGTGCGTTTCTGCTTTTGTACGGAGCTGATACAAGGCCGCGGTCAACGAAGTCAAGCCTTCTCCGAAATGAACCTTCAGCTGCTCTGCTGCAGTGCCTTCCTCGAATGCGGCCGCGCTCGTCTGATCGGCCAGCTTAAGATTTGCAATACTTTGTGCAATATCGTTTACGAGAGCCTGAAGCGTGATCGTTGCGGACGAGGCAACCGATGGATATACGCGAAGCACCCTCGAAGAGAACACTCCGTTCGTAAATGCGGCCGTAAGATCATTGAGGTTTTCAATTCCATATTCATCAAGAGAAAGACGAATATACGATGCGGCATCATCCCCCGCTATAACGTCCTGTATTTCGTTTATCTTTCCTGCGAGGAACGTCGCAAGGCTATCAAACCAAAGCTTGAGCTGTGCCGGGGAAAGCCCGCCCTCGCCGTATCTGCTCGACACATTGGGCCTGTCCGATAACGCCTGAACGCCCTTTGTGGATATCTGCTTTGCGGTAATATTAGATAATTTTTTTGTTGAACTCATATATTACTCCTTATATCTGCCCGCTATCCTGTAGCGATAGGAGAGGTAGTATAGGGCAAACGGCTTCATATACTCGTCCGAATATATGAAGTATTGCTTTTCTATCCACTTCTTCTCTTTTTCCCTCACGGTAGAAAGGGCTTGATCTGACGTGGTGAACGAAAAATCCGAGAAATCCACACTCTCGAACGAGAAGGATGAGCTATTTATGCGGGTAATTTGCTCGTAAGGCTTCTTATTGGTCCTCACCTTGACCTTCACGGCAGACGATTTAAGAGCCCGTGTCTTTATAACCGTAGATTTCTTTATCGTGCTCTTGGTAAGGTGCGGCACGTCACAGTTGTCCATTCTGGTCGCGCAACCCGAAAAGATCGTTCGGCCGTTAAACGTGTAATACTCGGGGGGGATCTCGCCGTCCTCTCCTCGCTTATCGAAATTGAAAGCAAAAAGCGTACCGCGCGCGCCGAAATAAACGGTGTCGTTCATGGCCTTCATCACCGTTGCAGGATAAAAGGTGCCTCCCGTCATATTTCCGCTTGTACGGCAAAGAAGCGCCTTATATCCCACAGATTCCTTTGTCTGGGGATCATACATCTCCCGTACGGTAAAAAACACCTGCTCGTAATACTCGTTGCCTTCAAATTCAAACGACACACTGTCGCTGCGCACCGCCGCCCAGCCATCGAGGGAAGAATTTGCGGTTATTCCGGAGAGATTCTTGATTTCGTCCAGATCCACGTCATAAACGCTATCGGCAAGAATCAGCGGCACGTCAATATATACTCCCAAGGGCTCTACACAGATGCAGTCCCCTTCGGGACGCAAGCAATCAGAGCAGAGTCTGACCGTCGCCCCCTCAAGCTCGGGCGGCATGCTTGCCGCATAGAGGTATTCGGTCTTTTGATATTTGTATTCGCCTATATCCTCGAGGTAATACCACTCGTATTGCGTAACACCGGTATCGTGAGTAAATCTCTGTCTGCTGTCCGCCATAAAGATCTTCCCGTCAACCAAAAGAAGAAGGTATCCATCCCACTCCTCAAGCACGGCGCCTTCAAGATCAAGGTTCGTAAGCTTGGCATCAACGAGGCTCGAACGGTGCTCGATCGCTCTCTCATTTCTCGTGGAAAGCTGACCCACACCCTCAAGACCAAGACGTGAAACAAACACAGGATCATCAAGGAAGTTAACACAAGCTCCGAGGCAGCCCGTACCCGCAAGACCCGCAGCTATACTATATATCTTCGGCTGAGAATCCGACCCCGTCGTTACAGGGCTTCCGTAATACGCAGAGCCGTCCTGTAAGGAATCGCCCTTAAGGATCAAAAGTGTATTTGCGACGGGTAAAAGCCCCGACACTCCCGCGGCAGGATCGGTGCCAACCGTAAAATGATTATCTGCACCGAAATACGTAGCGTCTATATATCCCGCCAGGCTGTTATTTTCACAATAGTAGACCTCGTTGGGACAATCAGGATTTCCTGATAAAAAAATACGGTTGTCAAAGGTGCACGCTACGGTGCAGCCCGTTATAAGACTTGATATCGGAACGAGCGAGCCGAGGGCATTCTTCGTTTTGAGGGTCTTCTTAGCGGTTATCTCGATCCCCGCGTATCCCTCGGGATATCCCTCCACGTCTTTTGCGCCCTTCGGCGCTTCGGTAAACGTAACGAGACCTTGCTGAAGGTCTACCGTATAATCTACGCCCTCGGTCAGGATCTCTCCGTAGACTGTGACCTCGCAGATCTCCTCAAGCTCGTTTTCGTTAAGGTAATACTCCGTCGTGACTCCGTCCCCGACGAACGTGTTTATAAACCTCGGCTGAAGCAGATTCCTCTGCTCGTACTCCTGCCCCGCATCCGAGATCTCTGTCTCGCCGGGAACTATGGATATGTAAGTCCTCGGTATAAATGCCGCATCCGAATAATATTCGGAATCGGGATCAGTCTCGGCAAGGTCAACGAGCTTTCTTTTTGCGGGATCATAACAAAGATAATTCTTGCCGTCGATGATATACAGCTTATTGTTGAACATAAAGGACGTGCTTTTCTGCTCATTCATATCGGTAAAAATAGCATCGCCCGATTCCAACTCGCCCTTTGAATAAGTCACTCTGACTATATCACCCGCAGACAGATCGCTGCGAGAAATACTTAGCGTATAGGAACTGTACGACCAGTTACCCTTAAGTGATTCGCCGTTGTATTTGGAAACCGAATAAACCGTGCCCGTCGTACCTCCCATCTCACCTCTGACCAGGTCGTATACGTTTATCTTGAACGTTTTCATACCGTTCACAACGGAGCTCTCGGTCGGCAGCGTTATTATCTCGCTAAGCTCAACGTTTACGCCCTCAGGGTAGCCAAACAACGCATACAGATATTTACCCACGTGATATAGAGCGCCCCAGCGCTCCCGACCGTATCTTGTAGCTCGAAACTCGTGAATCCCATAAACCTCATCATATGCATTAGGAAAATTTATTACCTGCCGAAACCCGGGTATCGTCTCTATCGCCTGCCCCTGCTCTGACTGATAATTTTTAAATACGTTCACTGCATACGCAAGCCGTTGTCTGTTTACCTGCGTATGATCGCTTGAAAAATCAACGCCGCGGAAGTCGCCGTAATACGCGTTATACTGGTCGCTGTCGTATATAAGGTTTTTTTTCGTTCTCGCCATAATATCACCATCCGTTCGAGCTTCGATAAGTCACGGGCGTCATATTCCTGATCCTACGCTCTACGTCCGCCACCCTCTCCTTGTAAACCGAATAATAATAATTCGCCATAGTAGGCTCATCCTCGAGCCACACGAAGAATGCGATAAGCATAGGAAGGAGCGTGCAAAGCTCCTCGTCAAGATCTATCACTGTTTCGTCACTTGCGGGATCCCCGTTGTTTTCGACTCCGTCCGGGCAGCGCCTGTAATGCACCTTATAGCAGCCGCGAGAAGAATACGGCAGAAGAATTATTCTGCCGTTCTCAACGTCATATCCTCCGCTGAGCCTTTCATTGTTTTCGTCCTCCGTTATAGGCGGAGAATCGAGCGAAAGAAAATCGGGAACGATCGCGCCGATATCATATCTCGTATACGGCTCGCACGCGGGAATGTCCTCCTCGTTTGGAGAATACAGATGCGCATACATGGCGACGTTTCGCACGGAATACAGATATTCCCCGACGAAACGCAGGCGCACAAGGCCATTGGCGAATTCGCCGTCCTTCTTGATAAATCCTCGGTACGCGGTAAATATACGGTTAGCAGCGAATTCTACCGCCCCGATCGTCACCCATTCCCCGTTCTGCGGATCGTCATCCCAGGCCTCAATATAAACGGTGCCGACCCCGTCCGCCTCAAAATAAAATGCCCTTGCGTCTGCGGCACTGAATATAAGGTCCTCCGATCGCTCGATCGGGGAGAAGGTGTTCATACTCACGAGATTTGCCATCGGCTTGTGATTGATGATATACGTACGTATGTCAGGGCGTATCGCGCTTACCTGCATGATCGCGCGGTTTGCGGCAAAATAGAATCTGTCATCATCCTCGAGAGAGGTCTCAAAGCCGAGCTGAGAGACCTGGTTATAAAGTTCAGATACTCTCATACCGTCCTCCTATTTAAGCGATAGCGTCAGCGTTTGTAACAGCCTCCGTGGAATTAACCGCGCGGAGAATGTGCTTCCAGGTTGTGAAGCCAACGCCGAAACGGCAGTAACCGTTCCAGTAATAGTTTCTGTTGTGATCGTCAACACCGCTTGTGATATCAAGCTTCACGCGGTTGAAGAACATGTTGCCGAGAAGGTTCTCGTTTGCCTCAGAGGACATAACCATGATCTCGTCCTTGTCGGATTCCCAGTAATCGAGAACAACGAGTGTCCAGTTGCCGTACTGGGTATTGATGTCATTGTAATCGGAGCCCGCAACTCTTTCCGTGCCGATGACTGCCTTAGCCATAAGCTCGAGATCGGGACGATTGCAAGGAATAACGAGTGTATCCGCGGTATAACCGAGAACGTCGCCATTTTCATCCTTGAAGTTGCGAAGCTTGTTTGCAAGCATAGCAAGCGTCTTCTGGAACGTGGCAACGTCCTTTGTGATCTCGCCGTAGAAATAATTGGACTGAGTCTGATCCGTCATCTTGTCCGTGAAGTATGTATGCTTGTTGTGGAAGAGGGGGAGCTTATCGCCCGTGGTAAGATCAACAGTGGACTTGTTGAACGTAAAGCTTGCCGCCGTCGCGTTGATAAGCGCCTGAGCTGCGAGCTTGATCTTCGTCTTGTAATATGCTCTCACGAACTTTTTGGGCTTGTTCTTCATATTCGCGCCGATACCGAACTTCGCATCCTCCGCCATTTCGCGAGTGATCTTGAATTCCTTCGCAAATGTAATGTGAGAGATCGTCTTGTCGTATGTCTTCTGAACAGTATCGTCCTCGGCGTTCTCACCTTCACCCTTCGTCATAAAGGTGTCGAAGTCGGATTCACCCATAATTGTTTCTGCGTAGCGGTTGGACTTTTCTACGTTGTAGAGAACGTCAAGAATAGTCTTTTCCTTCTCGCAAAGATTAGATTCGTTTTCGATGAGCGCCTTGATAGGGTGCTCGAATTTGCCAAACATCGGGTCGTTCTTACCCGACATCTTGCTGTAGATTATGTTTTCTGCCATTTCTCTTTTCTCCTTTTACTTTTAATTGGCTGTTTTTTTATACAAGGCCTGTATTTCCTTATCGCTTTTACCGGGGAAGATATCTCTCCAATATGTGAGATCCGCCTTGCTCATGGTTATAGAATCGTCCTTCGAGCCCTTGGGAACCGTAGAACGAAGATGACTCTTCGATTCATGAAGCGACTGCTTCTTAACGGCGGTCGCAACGTCGCTTCTGATTCCGTCGGGATTAGCGGCAGCATATGCCTCCTTAGCAGAAAAGCCTGCATCTCTCGCGCGGCCGAACTTAATAAGCATATCGCGAGGCATATCTCTTACGTCCTTATACCGCTTTGTTTCGGGATAAGCTGTATGGAGCTCCGCTATATCTGCCTGCGCCATCTTTTCGAACGCGAGCTGACGTCTTATCTGCTGAGCCTTAGCCTCCTGCTCCTCCGCCTTCTTCTTGTCGAGATATTCCTTGGTGCTGATACCCTCCGCCTCTGCGGCGATCGACGCCAAGCCCTCCTCGGTGTCCTCGGCTTCAATTCCCATCTTCGCGAGCGCCTCCTTAGCGCGCGCAAGCAGACGGTCGTGTTTAGCCTGAAGCTCTGCAAGAGCCTTCCTCTCAGCGGGTTCAGAAGCCTCGGAGGCGGGCGTTTCCTCCGCAGCAGGCGCTTCCTCGTCCTTGAGCTTTTCCTCGCCCTCAGCGCCATCCTCGCCGCCCTCGTCGGCGTCCTCGTCCGATTTTTCCTTGGGTTCTTCATCCTCCCCGTCAGATTCATCGCCATCCTCGGAGTATTCCTCGAGGTAGTCGTCCTCACCTTCGTCAAATATAACGTCGGGGATTATAATGTTTCCGTCCTCGTCGTATTCGAACTCGTCATCTGTATCAGGCTCGTCATCAGCCTGGGTGTCGACCTCTTCAAGATCGTCGAGATCTTCATTAAGCATTGCTGCTTCGTCTTCCATTTTTCTTTCCTCCTATGGTTATGTGTGCGCCGCTTCGGCGCTTGAACGCCCCGCGTTCGCTTACTTGCCGCCTCTGAGGTCGTTGCCCTTGACCACGTCTGCCTTAGGCGAATTTTTTACACTTTTAGGCGCTTTGATCACGCCGCCTTCGTTTGTGGCAAACTTGTTATCCTTCGACATAGCCCTTACCTCCTTCTGTAAAATTTATATAAAAAATAGAGCCACGCACACGGAAACTGTCTTCCGATAACGTGGCTCTATCTCTTTGGACTCTGGCCTTAAATATCTTTAATATGTGTTTTTCTCTCCGGAGCTTCATTGGCGCGATCATCATTGGCAACAACTGCCCAGAGCATACTGCATCTGCGGCACTTGAAAGTAAGCCCGCTTATCACCCCGCCCTTTCTGATGCCTACGCCGCGCACTCTTTCGTTGCAATGAGGGCAAATAATTTTCGTTATATCTGCGCCCTCGGTAGGTATTATCTTAAGCATTCTTGCTTCCTCCGTACTGTAACATTACTTACAAGATATATAATAACACAAAATCAACCTCGATTTGTCGCCATTTATTCACGATTAGCCTAAAATTTACACAAAAATTTTACAATTCAAGCAAAAAAACCGAGAGCAGTAAGCACCGCCCTCGGTTTTATTGAATTATTCTGCACTATTCAGCACTATTCTGCCGTTTTGCACGGTAAACCCGCACATTTCCGCAAGCTCCGCCTTCTGGTCCTTTGTCACGTCCTTGAGTGAAAGAATGTACTTGAGCAGCACCTTCTTCGCGGTAGCAGCCTTAACACCGGGAATATCACCGTCCTTGATGCTGTAGCCCGCCGCGCATATAAGGAGAAGCTTCTCGGCGCGTGACACGTCCATTGAGCGTATCGCCGCAATAACCTTCGCCCTCTTGCTTCCCGCAACCGTCTTGCCATTTTTGTCCTTATCGGACTCGAGGCCCTTCGTGATCGCGTAATACATAGAGACCTTATTGATACCCATAACGCTCGCGAGCAAAGCATTTCTGCCGTTGTCGGCGCCGAGAACGGCGCTCTCGGCAACGTCATCCGCAAGATCCTCCGCGTATTCCAGGGCGAGCTCTCTCTGATCCTCCGTAAGCTTACTAAAGCCCACAGCAGACTCCATCCCGCTTATCTCGTCCGCGAGAGCCGTGCGCTTCTCCTCAAGCGCGGATCTCTGCTCGTCGGTAAGGATATAAACCTCGTCCCCGGCAAATACCGCCTCGCCCCTCTCCTCCATCTCGCGTCTGATAGCGAGATATTCCGAGGTGATCGCGCGTATAACAAAGCTCTTTTTGAAATTGCCTTCATCCGCGATCTCGGAGATAAGCTTCTGATACGTCTTCGTGTCGCCCTGAATCTTTGCCATGGCAGCCTGCTCGATGCGCTTATCGTTATCACGGAGAGCCGTACGGAGGGCTGTGTCAGCATCCGCAGAGTCCTCATATCTGGCGCGCACTCTGTCATAATGCTTAGTATCGCCACGAAGCACCGCATCATACATTTCCTGTCCGTTGCTAACGTCGCTATTGATAAACGGTATAGCGCTTTGCGCTCCCTCAGCAACCGCAAGTCCTACACCTCGCCAGGTTCCGCCCTCGCCGTTTACAGCGCCGTTGAACACGTTGAAGAGCCCTCTGGCATCCCTCATAACATTACGGAGAGGAAGACCGAGCAACGAAGCGAACGTGCCCGTAAAATTCCAAACCTTTTCAAACGCGGTTTTCTTATCTGAAGAAAATCCCTGAATAGCCTTATAAAGATCGGCAAATATCGCCATATCCGTTCTCTCCACGTCGTAGCCCTGGCATATCGAGTATATGTCCTTGAGTATCGGGAACCACGTCACGGGATTGATCTGCTCAAGTGACTTTCCGACAAACGAGGAAACGTACTTTTCAATATAGGTTTCATCCTCGTCGTCATCACGCGCCGCGTAAACGAAGGATGACAGGAATGAGTTCATCAGAGTTGCCACGAATATTGATGTCAGCACTCTCGGAAGGACCTTCTTCTCTCCCCTTGAGCGTCGAACGGCGGCAACTATGACCTCGCTCGCGACCGTCGTGGACTCTGCCATAAACGCGGTAGCCATCTTCCAGCCCGTGTCCTTAGAGCGCATAAGCTCGCTTCGTGAAAGTGTGGAATCGTAAACCTGAGTTTTTGTTATTACCTCGGTAAAGCGCTCCCCGGCAAGAGCGAGAAGCTCCTCAGAATCTATCTTAAGCTCGGGGTGCTTGTCCTTCTGCTCGCGTCGGCATGCCTCGAATATCTGTATCCACGTAAGCTCGTCCGCCTTTGATGCAAGGAATCCGTATGCGCTCTCGCGGTAATCCTTATCCTTGAAGAATCCGCGAATCTTGTCTGCGCCCTTGTATTCCTTTGCGGTTATGTATCCTCCGAGCGTCTGGCCCGTTCCTGTGTCAAAGCCGCCTATTTCTTTTATAATCGCCACAGGCGCGTATTTCTTTACCAGTTCCCAGCGCGCGCCGCTCTTGTCAAGC
>CAZMKU010000014.1:0-24281 GCA_964567085.1 uncultured Clostridium sp. | reverse complement strand
TATTGGGATGTCGCCAAGCGGTAAGGCACGGGACTTTGACTCCCGCATTCGTCAGTTCAAATCTGGCCATCCCAGCCAACACAAGGGCACCCGAGAGGGTGCCTTTTGTGTTGGCTGGGATGGTAAAAGAGTTGAAGTTCGCACCTCGCGAAGCAAGTGTGGGCTTTGCGCTAAATAGGGGCTGGGGAAAATGAGCGTTGGCGCAAAGCCTGAGTTCTAAATCTGGCCATCCCAGCCAACAAAAACAGAACATTTGTCTACCGACAAATGTTCTGTTTTTGTTTATCCAAGCCGCAGGCTTGGCATATCATCACGACGCAGTCGTGTATATCATCAGCCCTTCGGGCTGTATCTCATCACGCGCCAGCGTGCATTTCCTGCGGCTTGATGATATACAATGCTTCGCGTTGATGATGTACCGCAACAGGTTGCGGATGATAACGCTTCGGCCATATAAGCCGAAGCGTTATCTCTATTTTGCCGGAGCGAGTGATGTTTTTTACTTAAGAGCGCTTTTGAATTTTTACGCCAACGTAATGATCCCGATCTCGTTGATAACTATTAAAACCATATAAACGGCGTATATTGAAAGAAGCGCGATTCCTTGCCATTTTTTGAATTTACCCTGAATGATCGTGGGAATGATCGCAACGAGCACTACGGAGATGCATACGGGGAAGGTGAACACGAGATTTATTCTTTCTACGGGAAGGGGCTTGCCGTTGATCACCGCGCACAAAGGAAGAATGAGCGTCGTGTCAATTATGTTGGCGCCGATGATGTTGCCGATGGAAAGTGAGTTTTCCTTCTTGCGAATAGCCGTCAGAGTCGTTATTAGCTCGGGAAGGGAGGTGCCGACCGCGATTACGATAAAGCCTACGATGGTTTCGCTGATGCCGATGCCCGTAGCGAGCGTTTTTCCCGAGGACACCAAAAATTCCGCGCCGAACACTATGAATGCCGTGCCGAGAAGAAAGAGAATTATTTTTGCGGGCAACTCTCTTTTCTCGAATTTTGTAACCACGTCGGTTTCCGCGCCCTTCTTGCCGTCAAGCACGCTGCTGACCATAAATATTATGAAAATAGTCCAAAGAATAATCGCAGACCATACGGGCAGAGTGCCGCTTACGGAAAGAAGCGTAAGGCCCACGATCGCGGCAATGAAAAGCCCGCCCTTGAGAGCAAATTCCTTTCTGTTTATTACGCCCGCTATGGCGATGATCGAGATGCCCATAATGAGAGCCGTGTTTGCGGTAACGGAGCCTACCGCGTTGCCGATAGCAAGCTGCGCCGAGCCGTTGGCGGCGGCTCTTACCGAAACGAGAAGCTCGGGAAGCGTGGTTGCAAAGGAAACGATGGTCGCGCCGACAACGAACTTGGGTATTCCCGTTGCCTCCGCGAACCAGGACGCCGAATCAACGAACAGGTCGCCGCCCTTGATGGTGAGTATGAGTCCTATGATGAAAATTATGCCTGCGACTGCCAACAGTCCGCCGCCCGTTAATGAGCTGAAAAGAGTAAATCCGAAAAATTCCATATATGTCTCCAGAAAATATTTAATGCTATAGCCGAAGAGAGTCGAACACGATAGCTGTTATAGCGCAAAAATCCTTGCCGACTGCACGAAAATGCTTTTGTAATGTCTCCCATATTGCTTCAAGCATTTCATTTGTCGGGTAAAAATTTTTGCTCCGATAATATTGCCGCGCACCTCTCGGCGATGCTTCGTTTATTATAGCACATTTCGCGGAGAAAGTCAATAGAACGCCGACCGACGTGTCGGGCGCGGATAATGCGACAAAATTCTCGTCATAATTTACAAATTATACTTGAAAGTATATGCGGTTTATAGTAAAATTATAGGAGGATGAATAGTTTGTCCGCCATCAAAATACAATTGTTGTAACAAATCACATACGGAGGAAGCTATGAAGAAACGCGCGTACACTCCCGAACAATTAAAGATATTGAAGCTTTTGGCAAAGGAATATCCGACGATACAGTCTGTAAGCTCGGAGATAGTCAAGCTTACGGCAACCTCGAATCTGCCGAAGGGAACGGAGCATTTTATGAGCGACCTTCACGGCGAGGCGGAGGCGTTCAATCATATTCTCAACAACTGCTCGGGCGTTATCAGGGAAAAGGTTGACACGCTTTTTTGCGATATTATGTCCAAGGAGGAAATAAATAATTTCTGTACGCTTATTTATTACCCCAAGGAAAAGCTGCAGGAAACAATTCGGCGCGGCGAGGCGACGGAGGAATGGTATAGCGTAACTCTGTACAGACTCGTTGATCTTGCGCGCTCGGTCGCTTCAAAATACACGCGTTCAAAGGTTCGCGCGGCGCTTCCTCGCGATTTCCAATACATAATTGACGAGCTTCTCCACACCAGCGGCGAGGAGCATAACAAGCAGGAATATTACAAGCATATTATTTCCACCATTATTGATATAGGTCAGGCGGGCTCGTTTATCGAGGCGCTTTGCGGTCTTATCAAGAGAATGGCGGTTGACAAGCTTCACGTCGTGGGTGACATTTTTGACCGCGGTGACCACGCGGACAAGATACTTGATATGCTTATGGAGCATCATGACGTTGATATTCAGTGGGGAAACCACGATATCGTGTGGATGGGCGCCGCCGCGGGAAGCCGCGCGTGCATCGCGAGCGTGCTTCATATGGCGCTTCAGTACAATACGCTTGCGATCATTGAAAATTCTTACGGTATAAGCCTTCGCGACCTCGTTGCGTATGCGCAGGAGACCTATGCGGAAAGCCCCGCGTTCTCCCCGAGGACTCCCGACGGAAAATATTATATCAAGAACAATATGGATAATCTGTCGAGAGCGCACAAGGCGATAGCGATCATTTTATTCAAGCTCGAGGGTCAGCTTATCGCCCGTCACCCCGAGTACAATATGGATGACCGCCGCCTGCTACACAAGATAGATTTTGAGGCGCAGACGGTTGAGATCGACGGTGTTCGCTATCCGCTTGGCGACTGTCATTTTCCGACGATCGACAGAGACGACCCCTACAAGCTTTCTCCCGAGGAGGAGAGTCTTATGGATTCGCTCGAGGCAGCGTTCAAGAGAAGCGCACCTCTCCAGCGACATATCCAATTCCTTTACACCGTGGGAAGCATTTATCATATTTTCAATAAGAACCTTATGTTCCACGGCTGCGTTCCCATGACGCAGGACGGCGGCTTTGAGAGAGTAACGCTTGCGGACGGCAGATGCATCTCGGGCAGAGAATATATGGATTATTGTGACCGAACGGCGCGCTCGGCATACTATAACGGCGATGGAAATTCGCTCGACTTTATGTTCTATCTCTGGTGCGGCAGAGGAAGTCCGCTTTTCGGCAGAGACAGAATGACAACGTTCGAGAGATGCTTTGTGTCGGATAAATCCACGTGGACGGAGGCGAAGAACTCTTATTACAGTCACATTGAAAAATACGAGTCGGTATGTAATATTCTTCACGAATTCGGGCTTTCGGAGGACGAATCTCATATCGTAAACGGACACGTTCCCGTTAAGGTTGGCCGAGGAGAAAGTCCTATCAAGGCGAACGGCAGATACATTCTTATTGACGGCGGCTTTTGCAAATCGTACCATAACACGACGGGAATCGCGGGCTATACGCTTATTTATACCTCGAAGGGCTTGCGGCTCGTATCGCACAGTCCGTTTGACGGAAAGATGGCGGCGGTCAAGGAAAACAAGGACATTCTCGCTGCCGAGGACGTAGTTTTCGAGAGAATGAGGAAGAGAAAGTTCGTTATCGACACCGATCAGGGAGGCGTGTTCCTTGAGCGAATAAGCGATCTGCGGATGCTTCTTGACGCCTATCGCGAGGGCGTTATATCTCAAAATTAAACAGAAGATCAATATTTCAGGTCGGCTTATGCCGACCTGTTTTCAGCATAAAATTTTATCTGCCGTCATAAATTATTGACAAATTCTTTTATATATTATATAATTATAAGGACGGTACGATTTGAAAATATTAAGCCTTTGTCTTGCGATAATTCTTGTAATTCTTGCCCCGCCGCTTAAAATCGCGGCGCGCGCCGACGTTACCGAGAGCGCGGAGCTCGGCGCGGCGTATCTTACTTATTCGTTTGACGCGGAGCATTCGCTTTTGAATATATTTCTCACTTATAGCGGCGAGGGTGTTTCGGCTATCGGCGCGGTCCTTGAATATGACGAGCAGATAATGGATTATACGAGCTACGAGCGAGGGGGCGGCTTCGATGGGTTTAATATTACTGCCACGCTCGATAATAGCGGAGAGATAAAAATTCTCGCGTATAGTGGGGAGCTGATCTCGTCGGGCGAGATAATAAGATTGAGCTTTAAGATAGAGGACGGCGTGAGCGCCGACGGATGCAAAATAGGGCTTTCGCCCCTGAGCTCGTCGCCTGCGGCGGTTATTCGGGACGGCGTGATACTGCCGATAGAGGTAAGCTTTTCGGGGGTCGAGATCAGCGCTCCCGAGCGGTTGCCGAAAATGACCTTTGGCGGCAGAACGCTTGCGGGAAGGCTTCTTGTTCTGACCGACAGCTCAATTTCGGGAGTCTGCCTTTTCGAGGTGACCGTAATCGAGCTTTCGGGTAATATCCGCAAAATGCAACTCGCGTGCAAGAGCAAGACCTTTTTCGCTCCGCAGGGAAAAATATCCTGCTTTGCGCTTAACGTGGGTAAGCTGGGCGCGGGGTACACGTCGGTCATTGTGGACGCTTATTATAAACGCGGCGACGATATGCTCGCGGGACGGGAAATATATCTGTTCCGCGACGGGAAATATATGTAAAAATGCAAGAGGGAACGGACGTGAAAAAAATTTGCGATCTTCATACACACACGAAATTTTCTGACGGAACGCTGACACCGCGCGAGCTTGTGGGCTTGGCGGCGGATAGCGGAATATCGGTCATAGCGCTTACCGATCACAATACCGCGGCGGGTCTTCCCGAGCTTTTTTCCGCGGCGGAGGAGAGGGGAATCGAAGCCGTCGGCGGCGTTGAGCTTTCCTGCGATTATTTGGGACGGGATATCCATATCGTCGGACTGTTTCTTTCGCTTTACGACGCCGAGCGGGTCGATACTCTTATGCGGCAGATGAAGGAAAACAAGGTAGTATCAAATAAAAATCTTATTTGCGCGCTTGCTCGCGACGGATATGATATTAGCTACGCCGACGTTGAGAGCATCGCGAACGGCTATATAAACCGCGCGCACGTGGCGACCCATCTCGTGCGAAGGGGATACTTTGCAAACAGGCAGGAGGCGTTCGACAAAATACTTCAGCCGTATGGAAAATATTATATTCCGCCCAAGACGATAACCGCCTTTGAGGGCATTGAGTTTTTAAATTCGCTGGGCGCGGTGTCGGTGCTGGCACACCCGTATCTCAGTTTGCCCGAGGATATGCTCGATGACTTTCTTGCGCAAGCCTGCGCGAGCGGTCTTGACGCGATGGAGACGTTCTACACGACCTACGACGTGGAAACGACGGAAAAGGCAAGAGCCAAAGCCAAGGAATACAGCTTGCTTGAATCGGGCGGAAGCGATTTTCACGGAGAGAACAAGCCCGATACGAGGATAGGTATAGGCTACGGCGATCTTTTCGTTCCCGAGGAAATATACCTGAAGCTGAAAAACCGCAAAGAAAATAAATTAAGATCAGGAGTATGATATGCACGACGAATTGACTAAGGTTGACATAAAGAAAATGCAAGAGGAAATAGATTACAGATGCTGCGTTCTGCGCCCGCAGCTTCTCGCCGAGGTACAGAGAACGCGTGAGTTCGGAGACTTATCCGAGAACGCGGAGTACAAGGAAGCAAAGCGCGAAAAGAACAAGAACGAGAGCCGTATACGTTATCTCAAAAATATGATAGCGACCGCGAAGGTCATCGACGTAAAGCAGGACGCTGATGCGGTTTGCCTCTTTGACACGGTTGGAATTTACATTGAGGAGGACGACGAGGTCGTTGAGCGGAAGCTTGTTACAACGCTCCGTCAGGACACGCTCCAAGGCTTGCTGAGTAAGGAATCTCCGCTCGGCAAGGCGATACTTGGCAAGAAGGTTGGCGACAGAATACTCGTCAGGGTCAACGATAATTACAGCTATTACATTCAGATCCGCTCAATCACAAAGGGCGAGGACGATGAGAGCATACCGATAAGCACGTATTAAAAAGCATCGGCGGGGGCTTGCTCCCGCCGATCTTTATGTATGCATTTGAAAATGAAGGCTCGCATCATCGCTTCTTGCAAAAAAATCGCAAAACAATCCAAGATTGCCCCATAAAATTCAAATAATGCAAACACTTATTTGTAAAATTTCACAAACATTCAGAAAAAGCCTTGACTTATGTATGCTTTAGGAGTATAATGTCAACATATATTTATTCCGTTCATAAAGGAGAGATTATTATGAAACGCGTGTATAATTTTTCGGCAGGCCCGTCCGCGCTACCCGTGGAGGTTTTGGAGAAGGCGCAGAGCGAGCTTTTGTCTTACGGCGATACGGGAATGTCGGTTATGGAAATGAGCCATCGCTCAAAGGCATATAAGGCTATCATAACCGAGGCGGAGGAGATGCTCCGCGCCCTTATGAATATTCCCGAGAATTATAAGGTTCTCTTTTTACAGGGCGGCGCGTCCACGCAGTTTTCCGCCGTTCCGCTCAATCTCATAAATTACGGCAAGGCGAAGAAGGGAATTTATATCGTATCGGGTATGTTCTCGGGCAAGGCGTACAAGGAAGCCGAAAAGATGGGCTTTGACGTGGAATGTGTGGCAAGCTCCAAGGATAAGAATTTTACGTATATCCCCAAGGTCGAGGCTGATGCGATAGATCCCGACGCGAGCTACGTTCATATTTGCTTTAATAACACTATTTACGGAAGTAAATATAACTACATTCCCGAGACGAACGGCGTTCCGCTCGTAGCGGATATGTCCTCCTGTATTCTCTCCGAGCCCGTTGACGTAACGAGGTTCGGCGTGATATATGCGGGCGCGCAGAAAAATATGGCGCCTGCGGGACTTACGGTGGTTATCGTTCGCGAGGATCTGCTCGGTCTTTCCGACGCGAGCATTCCCACGATGCTCGATTGGAAGACGATGGCTGATAACGAGTCTATGTACAACACGCCGCCCACGTATTCCATTTATATGGCGAAGCTTGTTTACGAATGGCTTATATCCATCGGCGGTCTTGAGGAAACGCAGAGGAGAAATAAGGCGAAGGCGGAGCTTCTTTACGGTTATCTTGATTCCCAGAGCTTTTACCATGCTGTAACCGACAAATCCTGCCGTTCTATGATGAACGTATGCTTCAATACGGGCGACGAGGAGCTTGACAAAAGGTTTGTGGCGGCGGCTGAGGCGGCAGGGCTTACAAGCCTCAAGGGACACAGAGCGACGGGCGGTATGAGAGCCTCCATTTACAACGCTATGACGTATGACGGTGTAGAAAAGCTCGTAGAGTTTATGTCGGATTTTGCCAAGAATAACGAATGAGGTGACTCTTATGCAGAACATAAAGCTTTTAAATAAAATTTCCAGGTGCGGCACGGACGTGCTGTGCCCCGAGATATATAACGTCGGTGAGAGCGTGGAGTCTCCCGTGGGCATTTTGGTTCGTTCGGCTGCTATGCACGATATGGAGCTGCCCGAGTCTCTTCTCGGTATCGCGAGAGCGGGCGCGGGTGTCAACAATATTCCGATTGACAAATGCACGAATGCGGGCATCGTTGTTTTCAACACCCCCGGCGCTAACGCGAACGCGGTAAAGGAGCTGGTTATCTGCGGACTTATGCTGTCCGCGAGAAATATTATCGGCGGTATTGAGTGGGCGCGCGGACTTGACTGCGACGTGGCAAAGACGGTGGAGAAGGGCAAGGGACGGTTCGCGGGTCACGAGATCAGCGGAAAGACCCTTGGCGTTATAGGCCTTGGCGCGATCGGCGGTCTCGTCGCCAATACCGCTATCCATCTCGGAATGAACGTCATCGGCTGTGACCCCTATCTTTCAATTGACGCGGCGTGGAGCCTGAATCATCACGTTGAACGCGCCTCGAATTACAATGAAATTTATGAGAAGGCGGATTATATCACCTTCCATATTCCCGCGACCGAAACGACAAAGGGAATAATCAATGCCGAAAACATTTCAAAAATGAAGGACGGCGTGAAAATCCTTAACTTCTCGCGCTCCGAGCTTGCGTGCGAGGACGACGTTATCTCCGCTATCGAGAGCGGTAAGATCTCGGCTTACGTAACCGACTTCCCAACAGAGAAAATGCTTAACGTCAAAGGCGTTGTGGCAATTCCTCATCTTGGCGCGTCCACCGAGGAATCCGAGGATAACTGCGCGAGAATGGCGGCGCTTCAGCTTGACGATTACATAAGAAACGGTAATATCAAAAACTCCGTGAATTTCCCTGCGGTGAGTATGCCGCAGAGCACGGGATACAGAGTTTGCGCGCTTCACAAGAACGTGCCCTCGATGATCTCGGGTATCGCGCAGAGCCTGTCCGAGCACGGTATAAATATCGAAAATATGACCAATAAATCGCGAGGCGACGTCGCGTACAGTATGTTTGACGTGTGCTCGCCCGTGCCTGCGAGCGTTATTGACGGCATCAACGCGATTGAGGGTGTTATTCGAGGACGATTCATCTCATATAAATAAAATTTTCGGGCTGACTTTGAGGTCAGCCCGATTTTTATTTAGCGCAGAGCTGTAGGGCGGGGGCCTGCTCTCGCCGAAAGCCGAAAAGTTTTTAATACACGGTAAAAACCTTATTAACAAAGTGTTAAAAGCTATTGACAATCCCTATAAAATATATTAAAATAATTATATATGTCTATAATATATAAAAACTGTAACGTCACGGAGAAACATATAAATGTTTAGAAGCATGACCTCTTTTGCAAGATATAAAAGCACTCTTGCAGAGCGGGAAATAACGATAGAAATAAAGTCGGTAAACAACCGCTTTCTTGAATGTCAGACCCGCTTGCCCCGAGCTCTTTCTCATATTGAACCGAAGATCAAGCCTTATCTTTCGGAAAACGGTATTGTGAGAGGCAAGGTTGATATAAATATTACCGTTAATTCAAGCGCCGACGATACCGAAATGGCGATAAATTATGAGTTTGCAGACAAGTACGTGAGTCTTCTTCGCGAGCTCAAGAGTAATTATGCTCTCTCAGGCGAGGTTGAGCTCTCCGACGTCATAAGAAACAGCGACGTCTTTACCTTCCGCGCTCGCGAGACAGACGAGGAAAAGGATTGGGAAGACGTAAGGGAAACGCTTTCGGGCGCGCTGCGGAAATTCATTGAGGCGAGGGCTACCGAGGGCGAGAGAATACAGAGGGATATTGAGACAAAGCTTGCGGGCATCAAGGCGACTGTTGAAAAAATCAAGGAATATTCCGAGGACGATATCGACGGCTATCGCAAGAAGCTCGAGGAAAAGCTCAAGGCGGTTCTCGCTGATAACAATATCACGCTTGACGAGAACAGAATTCTCACGGAATGCGCGATATACGCCGACAGAGCCGCTATCGACGAGGAGATAGTAAGACTTAATTCTCACTTCGCGGCGTTTGACGGCTATATGCAAAAGGACGAGCCCGTGGGCAGAAGCATTGATTTTCTGCTTCAGGAAATGAACCGCGAGATAAATACGATCGGCTCGAAGTGTCAGAACAGCAGTATTGCGCATCTCGTTGTGAGCGTTAAGACCGAGCTTGAGAAGATACGCGAGCAGATACAGAATATCGAATAAGGAAAACAAATATGAAATTTATAAGCATTGGTTATGGAAATATGGTGGCGACCGACAGGATAGTAACTCTCGTTACTCCCGAGTCTGCTCCCATTAAAAGAATGATACAGGACGCGAAGGACGCGGGTCGCGTGATCGACGTTTCCTGCGGAAAGAAAACAAAGTCGGTAATCATTACCGACTCCGAGCACATTATTTTGTCGGCGGTAAAGACCGAAACTATTGCAATGAGACTCGAGGGCATCGACGACGGCGATGACGACGAGGAGCTTGCCTGAAAAATGAAAACAAAAATAACACATACACAACTGAAACATAGGTACGGAGGGAATATTTATGCTTTATCCAACAATTGACGAGCTTACGAAGGGCAAATACAACCGCTACGAGCTTTCCTTGGCTGCCGCAAAGTGCGCAAGACTCGTGACGGACGAATACTGCCAGCAGAGAGAGGACGCCGAGAGAGCAAACTCGGGCAGCAAGGATTCAGATAAGCCTGTGAACGCGATGATCGACAAGGAGCTTCGTGATGAGAAGGCGGTAAGAACCGCTATCCGCCGCATTCGTGACGAGGAATACGTTATCGTCAGAAGATCCGAGGACGACGAGCCTGCAGCCGCGGCTGAATAAGATTTAAAAAATATTTTTGAGGAGTGGGGGACGGATGTCCCTCACTTTGTCACAATCACAAAAAAGGATTATTTGAAATGGACGCAAACAGAAATCAGTATGAGTACGCGTCGGTCTATATACTTGACAATCCCTATTGTATAGATAACACGTACGATTATTTTATACCCGCAGAGATGCGTGGCGACCTTGTGCGCGGCTCGTTCGTAACGGTGCCGTTCGGCAAGGGCAACAGAAAGCAGACCGCCGTAGTGGCGGGATTTTGTGCTGCGCCTAAGTATAAAAACATAAAGTCTGTTTTTTCGGTTTGCGACGATAAGGAGCCTGTGGGCGAGGAGATCCTCGAGCTTTGTGTTTATCTCAAGGAGCAGGTTTTGTGCACGATGGGAGACGCTATAAGAAGCGCGCTTCCCGTGTCCGTGCTGGGCAAGGCTATGGAATACTATTACCCTACGCCGGGCAAGAGCGCCCCGACTCCATCCGCGGAATTTTCGGCTGCGGATTTATTTGTTTATGAGTACATAGTATCGAGAGGATCGGTAGGGTCTGACGCGCTGAAGGCGAAATTCGGCGCGGGCGCGGCGGCTTCGGCGGTGCAGAAGCTTTTGTCGAAAAACTATATTGGCAAGGAAATCAAGCAGCTTGGCGGCGTTGGCGAGTCCTACGAGAGCTACTATACTCTCGTTGACCGTGATGCGGCGAGAAAAATTCTGCTCGGCGACGGGGAAATAAAGCTCCGTTCCTCGAAGCATAAGGAAATTATCGAATATATGCTTGAGTGCGAGGGAGAAATACCCGCAGACAAGCTTAAAATTGAGACCGATTGCGCGCAGCCGCAGATCAAGGCGCTCATCGACAAGGGAATAATCGAAAAAATACAAAAGAGAATATACAGGGATTCCCTGAGTCCCGAGGCTTGTGAGAAAAAGGAGCTTGTTTTGAGCGCCGAGCAGAGCGCGGCGTTCAAAAAAATCAGTCAGGCTATAGGAAGCAACACCCCGAGCGGAATTCTGCTTCACGGCGTTACGGGAAGCGGCAAGACGGGGGTTATTATCAAGTCGATCGAGGAAGCGCTCGCGCTTGGAAAGGGCGTTATCGTTCTTCTGCCAGAGATCGCATTGACACCTCAGGCAATGGGCAAATTTTATTCGTATTTCGGTGACACTATCGCGCTCGTTCACTCGGGACTGTCGTCGGGAGAGCGATTTGACGCATACTCGAGAATAATCTCGGGTGAGGCGAGGGTGGTTATCGGAACTCGCTCTGCGGTGTTTTCACCCGTGCGGAATCTCGGTCTTATAGTTATCGACGAGGAGCACGAGGCAACGTATAAATCCGAGACCTCACCGAAATATCACGCGCGGGATATCGCGAGATGGCGTTGCGCGAAGGGAGGCGGCGTTATGCTTCTCGCTTCCGCAACTCCGTCGCTTGAAAGCTATACGAAGGCGAGGGAGGGGAAATACACCCTGCTTGAATTAAAAGAACGCTACGGCGGCGCGAGTCTGCCCGAGGTAATTGTTCACGATATGAGAAATGAAGCTCAGTCGGGAAACGCCTCGCCCATAGGCTCACTGCTTCGCGAAAAGCTTGTGGAGGTAACAAGCCGCGGCGAGCAGGCGGTGCTTTTCTTGAACCGTCGAGGATATAATACGATGATAAGCTGTCGGAGCTGCGGAGAGGTCGTAAAATGCCCCAATTGCTCGGTAGCTATGCATTATCACACGAAGGGAAATAATTATGACGACGGATTTTTACTCTGTCATCTGTGCGGAGCGAAAACACATCTGCCGAAATACTGTCCTTCGTGTAATAGCGAGCATCTTCACAAAATGGGATTTGGAACGCAGAGGATCCAGCAGGAGCTTGAGGAGCTGCTCCCGGGTAAGCGCATAATCAGGCTTGACGCGGATACTACGGGCAAGAAGACCTCGCACAAGGAGCTGCTTGAGGCGTTCCGCCGCCACGAGGGTGACGTGCTTCTCGGCACGCAGATGGTAACTAAAGGACACGATTTTCCCGACGTTACGCTGGTTGGCGTGCTGCTCGCGGATATGTCGCTCTATATGGACGATTACCACGCGAACGAGAGAACCTTTTCTATGCTCACGCAGGTCATAGGCCGCGCGGGCAGGGGAGAGAGGTCGGGTATGGCGATAATTCAGACCAACAACCCGAATAACGAAACCATAAACCGCGCGTGCGGGCAGAATTATACCGAATTTTACGAGAATGAGATAAGACTCCGCAAGCTGCTCGTGTTCCCGCCTTATTGCGATATCGCGCTTCTTACCTTGACATCAAGCGACGAAAAGCAAGCGCTGATGGTGTCCACAAGGCTGCGCGAGGAGATTGAAACGCTTATGCGCGGTGAGTATGCGGATACTCCGCTTATCGTGTTCGGGCCGTTCGAGGCGCCCGTCTATAAGGTCGAGGGAAAATACAGGGTGCGAATGGTTGTAAAATGCAAGCTTAACCGTCGAAGCCGCGAGCTGTTCTCGCAGCTTTTGCGCACGTTCGGCAAGGAGGGGGCAAGCAGGCCCATTCTTTCGGTGGATTTCAACCCGACTGCGCTTTAATTAGAATTTTAGATTGAATGGAGAAATATAATGGCAAAGCTTAAAATAGTAAAGAAGGGCGACGAAACACTTAAGAAGGTGTGCCGTCCCGTAGAGAAAATAACACCCAGAACGTGGACGCTTCTTGACGATATGGTTGACACTATGCGCGCGGCAAACGGCTGCGGTCTTGCGGGCCCGCAGGTTGGCGTGCTTCGTAGGATCGTTGTAATTGAAACCGAGCCCGGTCAGGTGATAGAGCTTATCAATCCCGAGATCATCTGGACCGAGGGCGAGAGAGAATGCGTTGAGGGCTGTCTTTCCGTTCCCGGCGAATACGGACTTACTATCCGTCCCGAGAGGGTTGGCGTAAGAGCGCTCAACCGCCACGGCGAGATGGTTGAGTACGAAGCAGACGAGCTTCTGGCTCAGGCGTTCTGCCATGAGATCGACCACCTTGACGGTATTCTTTACACGGATATAGCGCGGAGAATGCTTTCGCGCGACGAGCTTGAATTTGACGAATAAAAGAGGCGAAAAATATGAGAATTCTTTTTATGGGAACTCCCGACATCGCGCGGGACTGTCTTGCGGCGCTCTGCGAGAGCGGATGTGAGGTGGTCGCGGTCGTAACACAGCCCGACAAGCCCCGTGGCAGAGGCTACGTTATGACGCCGCCGCCCGTTAAGGTGTACGCGAGCGAGAGAAATATCCCCGTGTATCAGCCCGCGACTCTGCGCGACGAGGCGTTTGCCGAGCTGCTCCGAGAAATTGATCCCGAGCTTATCGCGGTCGTGGCGTACGGCAAGATCCTGCCGAAAAACGTGCTTGATTACCCAAAATTCGGTTGCATAAACGTTCACGCGTCCCTGCTTCCCAAATACAGAGGGGCTGCGCCTATCCAGAGAGTTATTATTGACGGCGAGAGCGTAACGGGCGTTACCACTATGTATATGGCAGAGGGACTCGACACGGGGGATATGATGCTCAAGCGCGAGGTCGAGATCACGCTTGACGATAATTTTGAAACACTTCACGATAAGCTTGCGGCGGCGGGCGCGAAGGCTCTCGTTGAAACCGTCGCTCGTATCGAAGAGGGAACTGTTCTCCGTGAGGTGCAGGACGACTCTCTTGCCAATTACGCCGCGAAGATCGAAAAGAGCGATTGCCTGATCGATTTTTCGCAGAGCGCAATTCAGGTTCACAACAGAATAAGGGGGCTTTCCCCCATTCCGCTTTCCTTTACTCACACACCCGACGGAAGGCTGCTCAAGGTCGTGTCGGCAAAGCTTGGAGAAAAGAACGCGGTTGGTAACGAGGCTTGCGGCAAGGTGATTTCCCTTGACGGCGGCATCGAGGTCGCTTGCGGAGAGGGCAGTGTAATTTTGACTTGTGTCGTTCCCGAGGGAAAGGGAAAAATGGCGGCGGCGGACTACGTTCGCGGCAGAAAGATCGCTCTTGGAGACGTTCTTTCCTGAATTTGAAAAAATTAGTTTAAATTTTTTTGTGCCGCAGTGATACACTAATAATAGCAATGTTGAATTTTTACGGAGGAAATATGCTATTTGGTTTGTTTTGGGGCGACTGGACTGTTTTGATTTTAATTCCCGCAATGATTTTTGCGTTAGTCGCTCAATTTAAGGTGAGATCAACTTTTAACAGATATAATCAGGTAAGAAGCGCGCGCGGACTTTCGGGTGCTGACGTGGCAAGAAAAATTCTCGATATGAACGGACTTGCTCACGTCCGCATTGAAAGAGTACGCGGCGAGCTTACCGACCATTACGATCCCCGTCAGAACGTAGTAAGACTCTCGGAGTCCACCTACGACAGCACGAGTGTTGCGGCGATCGGCGTTGCGGCTCACGAGGTCGGACACGCGGTTCAGCACGCGACGGGCTATGCGCCTGTGAAGCTTCGTATGGCGATAATACCCATTACGAGAATCGGCTCGGGACTTGCCATGCCCCTCTTTATGATAGGGCTTTTCCTTTCATATTTGAGCTATGGCTCGGGCTCGGGAGATCTGTTTATGTTCATAGGAATTATTTTGTTTTCATTCAGTACTCTCTTCCAGCTCGTAACACTCCCCGTTGAGTTCAACGCGTCTACCAGAGCGCTGAAAACCTTGGAGGATAACGGAATTCTCGTTGAGGGCGACCTTAGCGGCGCGCGCCGAGTGTTATCTGCCGCGGCTATGACGTACGTGGCGGCGCTCGCCACCTCGCTTGCTTACCTTTTGCGCTTTATCCTGATCGCTATGGGCGCGTCGGGTAGAAGACGAGATTAAAACAATACGGAGAAAATTATGCCGAGAAAGCTTGCATTTGAGGTTTTGCGCCGAGCGGAAACCGATATGATTTATTCGAATATTGCCATCGACGCGGCGCTGAAGAATTCAGATCTTAGCGCCGCCGATCGTGCGCTTGCGAGCATTATAACTCTTGGTGTTACCGAGCGGAAAATAACGCTCGATTATTATATTGACGCGCTTGCGGACAACCCCGAGAAAATTGATATTGATACGAGGGTCATTCTCCGCATAGGCATCTATCAGCTTTTGTACCTTACGAAAATTCCGCCGTACGCCGCGGTAAACGAGGCGGTTAATATGGCGAGAAGATCAAGCCGCGGCTTTGTAAACGCGATAATGCGTTCGTTTTTACGCCGCCGCGACACCATTAAATTCCCCGAGGACGAAATAAAGAATATGTCGCTGACGTATTCCTACCCCGAGGAAATTTGTAAGCTTTTCGTTTCGATATACGGCAGAGAAAGGGCCGAGAGAGTTCTCGACTTTTTCAATAAGCCGCCAAAGATGACGCTTCGCGTAAATACGCTTCTTGTTGGCGTGGACGAGTACGCGGAGATCTTGAGCGCGAACGGAATTGAGAGCCAAAGAAGCCCGTATGCTCCCGATGCTCTAATCATCGGCGGTATGGATTTTGCCGCGATTCCTTTCTCGGACAAGGGTTATTTCTTCGTTCAGGACGTGGCGTCGCAGATATGCGTTGAGGCAACGGGGGTGGGCGCAGGAGAGTTTATCATTGATACCTGCTCGTGCCCGGGCTCGAAGTCGTTCGGCATGGCTATAAAAATGAAAAATAACGGAAAAATTCTTTCCTGCGACCTGCATAAGAGCAAGCTGTCTCTCGTGGATAAGGGAGCAAAGAGACTTTCTGTTGATATAATTGAAACCCGTGAGCTTGACGGCAGAAAAAATATCGGGGAGCTGAACGAGAGCGCCGACAGAGTGCTTTGCGACGTGCCATGCTCGGGACTTGGCGTTATCGGCAAAAAGCCCGAGATAAGATATAAAAGCCTTGACGACATAAGGAGACTTCCCGATATTCAGCTTGATATTTTGAGGAACGCGTCGAGATACGTCAAGGTTGGCGGCGCTCTGATCTATTCCACCTGCACGGTCGTGCCAGAGGAAAATGAGTGTAACATAAAGAGATTTTTGGCAGAGAATCCCGACTTTGAGGCTGCGGATTTCGAGATCGGCTCAATCAAATCTGAGAACGGATACATAACGCTCCACCCCGACACGCACGGCACGGACGGATTTTTCGTGTGCAAGATGATAAAAAAATAAAGGATTATTTATGCAAAACATACTTTCATTTACCCCCGAGGAGCTTGCGGCTCTTATGGCGGAGATAGGCGAGCCGAAATATCGCGCGGGACAGCTGTTTTCCCAGCTTCATCGCGGAAAAGAGCTCTGTGAGATGACGAATATCGGCAAAGCCACAAAAGAGAAAATAGCCGCCGTGTGCGATACAAGCTTGCCGAAAATTAAAAGGAAGCTCATATCAAAGCTTGACGGAACGGTCAAATATCTTTTCGAGCTTCATGACAAAAACTGTGTCGAGTCGGTCGTTATGAAATATGAGCACGGATATACTATATGCGTCTCCAGCCAGGTCGGCTGCCGTATGGGCTGTAGGTTCTGCGCCTCGACTATCGCGGGCAGAGTCCGTGATCTTGAAGCGGGCGAGATTTTAGGGCAGATAATTGCCGCGAACCGCGATCTTGATATCCGCATTTCCAACGTGGTTATGATGGGTATCGGCGAGCCGCTTGACAATTACGACAACACGATCAAGTTCTTGAAGCTTGTAAATCACGAGGACGGCATAAATATCGGCTACCGTCATATTTCGGTATCTACCTGCGGCGTCGTGGACAAAATATATAAGCTCGCCGAGCTTGATATGCCCATCACGCTCTCAATCTCGCTCCACGCGCCCGACGATTCGACGAGAAGCGAAATAATGCCCGTCAATAAGCGTTGGGGTGTTGGCGAGCTTCTCTCGGCCTGTCGCGATTATTACAGGGCTACGGGCAGACGGATCTCGTTTGAATATACGCTTATTTCGGGCAAGAACGATTCGGTTGAGAACGCGCAAAGGCTTTCTGACGTGCTCAACGGCGCGCTTCGTTCAAAGGGTGACGGAATGCCCATTCACGTAAATCTTATTCCTGTAAACGAGGTTGATGAGACGGGATTTCGCAGCTCGGGCAGAGCGGCGGTAAAGCAGTTTGCCGCGACGCTTGAGAGGCGCGGGATCAGAGCGACCGTGCGCCGAACTCTTGGCAGTGATATAAATGCTTCCTGCGGACAGCTTCGCCGTGAGGATTCTGCGGAAGAATAAAGAAAAATCGCATAATACATACAAAATCAAAAAGAGGTGTTATTATGCGGAAAAACAAAAAAAGAAGGCTTTTACCTTATATTCTGGCGGCATTGATCTCGGGCGCGGTGTTCGCGGCGACCGTGGGCTTTATGGCGGCGGATCTGTTCTTTGATGCCCAAGATATGATGGAAATAGAAATACCCGTTCTCGAGGGTAAGGATGAATCCGAGGTCGATCTGCCCGAGAGCATTGAGCTTCAAAGGGATTACGTTTTCTCGGAAAGCGTGGCGGCGGGGGAGGTTATTTCCCAATCAAAGCAGGGGAGAGTCAAGGTCGCGCGTGGCGAAAAATACCCCTTGCGCGTCAGCATCAGCCTTGGCAGAGAAACGCGCGTTCTTCCCGATCTGCGCGGGCTCGATATATACGAGGCGAGCGGTATTTTGAGAGAGATGGGGTGTATTCCGAAAACTGTTTTTTCCGAGAGCGACGAGCCGAGCGATAGCGTTTTGTTTACAATTCCTGCCGCAGATACGGAGCTTGCGGCAGGTAGGACGGTCACGCTTTACGTCGCGACGAGATCACAGCCGAGAACCGTCAGAGTTCCCGATTTTTACGGATGCAGTATTGATTCGCTGCAGGAACGCGTGGAGAGCGCGGGACTTGCTTTAGGAAAAATAGAATTTATATATTCAGAGGACTTTTTGCCAAACAGCGTTATTTATCAGAGCGTAGGCGAGGGTTGTCTTGTAAAATACGGTGAGAAAATAGATTTTTATATATCGAAATCTCCGTAAAATCAAAGAAAGTGAGAATTTTATGGCAGACAAATTAGTCGGCAGGATCATAAAGAGTGTTGGTGGTCTGTACACGGTATCGACAGACGACGGTGAGATACAGTGCCGTGCGCGCGGTGTTTTCAGACATTCCAATATCTCCCCGCTTGTGGGCGATATCGTTTCTGTAAGCCTTGACGAAAATCAGAATATGGTCATCAGCGAGATAAGTGAGCGAAAGAATTCGCTTATTCGTCCTCCGCTTGCGAATCTTGATTACGTTTTCGTAACCTTTGCGGCAGAGAGCCCCGCGCCTATGCTGGATATGACGGATAAGCTTATTTCCATTCTTGAATATAACAACGTTGAGCCTGTGATCATTATCGGCAAGAGCGAGCTTGATCACGAATATGCCGAAGAACTTCGGAGCATATATACGACCGCGGGCTTTAATGCCTTTACGCTTTCCTGCTACGATAATTTTGGCGTAGACGAGGTAAGGGAATTTATAAAGACCAATCTTGTAGGTAAGATTGCCGCGTTTGCGGGCGCTTCGGGCGTCGGAAAGTCCACGCTGCTCAATTCGCTTTTCCCGAGTCTTGAGCTTGCGACGAATACCGTTAGCCGCAAGACCGCGCGAGGCAGACATACTACGCGCGAGGTCTCGCTTTATAGCATCGACGGCGTTTATATTGCCGACACGCCCGGATTTTCCATGCTGGACTTTGAGAGATTTGATTTTTTTGAGCTTGACGATTTAAAATACACGTTCAGAGAATTTAATGACTATATAGGCGAGTGTAAGTATACAAAGTGCTCGCACACCAAGGAGGAGGGCTGCGCTATTCTTGCCGCGGTCAAGGAGGGAAAGATCCCGAAATCAAGGCACGAGAACTACCGTATGCTTTACGATATACTTAAAACAAAACATAAGTGGGATAAAAAATAATGAGAGCTTTTATTTATTCGGGAGGAGAGATTTTCCCTTCGTACATAAGTGAAAAACCCGAGGACGATGACATAGTTATCGCGGCGGATTCGGGATATAATAACGCGAAAAAGTTGGGTGTCGTACCCAAAGCTCTCGTCGGAGATTTTGATTCTATCGGCGCGAGCCCGAATGATATTGACGAGGTAATCTCTTTGCCTGCCGAGAAAGACGTAACCGACACGCAGTTCGCGGTTGACTTGGCGGTTAAGCGCGGCGCAAAGGAGATCTACATCATCTGCGGCACTGGAGGTCGATTTGACCACGCGGTATCGAATATGTGTCTGCTTGAGGGACTGTATAAAAAGGGAGTTCGCGGTGTGATCGTGAGCGGTCAGAACAGAATTCGCTATATCAAGGATACGGGAATAATTCTTATCCGCGACAAGAATTATAAATATTTCTCGGTGCTTGCCGCCGACGAAAAGGTAAAGGGCGTGAGTATCGAGGGCGGCAAATACCCCTTGAAAAAGGCGACTCTTATGCGCGAGCATCAGTTTGCGGTGTCGAATGAGATCACAAAAAACGCCGCGCTCATCACGGTGAAAAAGGGCGGCGCGTATATTATCGAATCAAGGGATATGTAATTTGCGAAAAGCGTGAGCCTCGCATATACTGTTTATGACAAAACATAAGGAGGTATGCTATGAAAATCATGCTCTTTCGCTCCCCCGCGTTTTTGAGCCCAATACTTCGAAGGATCTTTGGAGTGCCGAAGGCAAAAAGACGTAAATAGATAAAACGAGGAAGATATGGAAAACAAAGGATTTTTACCTATAAATAAACGTGAAATGCAGGAGAGAGGCTGGGATGCGCCCGACTTCGTTTACGTATCGGGAGATGCGTACGTTGACCACCCCTCCTTCGGCGCGGCAATAATCACAAGAGTGCTTGAGAGCCGAGGCTTTCGAGTTGCGTTTTTGGCGCAGCCCGATTATAGATCCTGCGAGGATTTCAAGAGATTCGGCAAGCCGCGTCTTGGCTTCCTTGTGAGCGCGGGTAATATCGACTCTATGGTGGCGCATTACACCGCCGCAAAGAGAAAGAGAACGAACGATTATTATTCCCCGGGAGGCAAGGCAGGACTTCGCCCCGACAGAGCCTGCATCGTGTATTCCAACAGAATCCGAGAGGCCTACGGCGACGTGCCGATCATTCTGGGCGGTCTTGAAGCGTCCTTGCGCCGATTCGCGCATTACGACTATTGGGACAACAAGGTTCGCAGATCTCTGCTCGTTGATTCTCGCGCGGACATTCTGACCTACGGCATGGGCGAGAATATTCTCATTCGTATTGCAGAGCTGCTTGATCGCGGTGTGCCCGTAAAGAAGATCCGCGACGTAAGAGGAACGGTTTACCTCTGCTCGCCCGAGGACAAGGTGAACTATCCCGTGGCGGATACGTTTGATTATAATGTTCTCAAAGAAGACAAGAGAGCCTACGCGCAGGCGTTCGGCACACAGTATAAGAATCAGGACTCCATAAACGGAAAGGCCATTTGTGAGCTGTATGACGGAAAGATGCTTGTGCAAAATCCTCCTATGCCCCCGCTTGAACGCGAGGAGCTTGATAGGGTTTACGCGCTCCCGTATATGAGAACCTACCACCCCGTATACGAGGCGGACGGCGGCGTTCCCGCTATCGAGGAAGTGAGATTTTCCGTAACTCATAACAGAGGCTGCTTCGGGGCGTGCAATTTCTGCGCGCTCGCGTTCCACCAAGGTCGTACCGTGCGCTCGAGAAGTATCGAGAGCGTGGTAAGAGAGGCAAAGCTTATAACCGAAATGCCCGATTTCAAGGGCTATATCCATGATATCGGCGGCCCTACTGCGAATTTCCGCTATCCCGCGTGTGAAAAACAGCTAAAGGACGGCGTTTGTCCAACTCGCAAATGCCTCGCTCCCACGCCCTGCAAGAATCTGAGAGCCGATCATACGGAATACATAAAGCTCATCGAGGAGGTCGAAGCACTTCCCAAGGTAAAGAAAGTATTTATCCGTTCGGGTATTCGCTTTGATTACCTGCTTCACGATAAGAGCGACGCGTTTTTCCGTAAGCTCGTTCGCGATAACGTTTCGGGACAGCTCAAGGTCGCTCCCGAGCATTGCTCAAGTCCCGTGCTTCGTTGTATGGGTAAGCCCGATTTTGAGGTTTATCAGAACTTCAGACGTAAGTATTTCGAGCTTTCGCGCGAGTGCGGTAAGGAGCAGTATTTAGTTCCGTATCTTATGTCAAGCCACCCGGGCTCGACCTTGAATGATGCTATTGAGTTGGCGCTTTGTCTGAAGCGCGACCACTACGCGCCCGAGCAGGTTCAGGACTATTATCCCACACCCGGTACGGCGAGTACGGTTATGTACTATACGGGCATAAATCCGCTTGATATGAAGCCTGTCTACGTGGCGACGGATTATCACGAAAAGCAGCTCCAGAGAGCGCTGCTCCAGTTTAACCGTCCGCAGAACGCGCCGCTTGTAAGAGAGGCGCTTCGAAAGGCGGGCAGGGAAGATCTCATCGGCTACGGTGAGGAATGTCTTGTAAAGCCCGAGGGCTCGGCGGGGTACAGAAAGCCGAAGGCTGACGGTAAAGCTGCTGCAAAAGGCGGCGCGCGCCAAAGCAAATCGCAGAGCAAGCCGCAAGGTAAGGTAAGCAATAAGCCAAGCGGCAAACAGAGCGGCAAACAGAGCGGCAAAAAGCCGACGGAGAAAAAGCCGTCCGCGCAAGCCGCAAAAACCCCTGCTTATTTGAAGAAAAAGAGCAAGAGAAAATAATCAAAGAAGGCTCATACGGAGCCTTCTTTGATTTTGTCCTCCCTCCGGGAGGTAGCGAAGCGGCGTGAGCGTAATGAATGACATCACGGTGTGATGTAAGAACGCGAGCGTGACCGAGCCGAAGCGAGACGGGGGACCGCTTGCGGTGGAAGGAGCCCTACGGGACTTGAAAAAATTTCACTTAAAGTACGCGCAGGCTCCCTCAGTCATTTTCTGACGAAAATGCCAGCTCCCTCCCGGAGGGAGCATTTTTTAAAGAGCCTTGGCGTCCCGAAGGCGCAGACATCAGAATTATAACAAATCGTAGGGCGGGGGCTCATCTCCCGCCGAAAACTTCGGATAAGAATAACAAAACGGCGGGAGCAAGCCACCCGCCCTACGAATACTAAAACAAAAACAACACCACCGCGCGTGATGTTGCTTTATTCCTCGATATATTCAATTACTTCCTCAACTCTGCATTCGCAAATTCTGCAAAGGTCGCCCAGCGTTACCGTGCTTATGGGCTTGTCGTGCTTCAATCTGTCAAGAAGACTACGGCTTACTCCGTGCGTGTTTATCAGCTTGTAGGTTGTAATGCCTTTTTTCTTTATGGTTTCATAAAAAGGTTTATACGTTATCATTAAAGAGCCCTCCTATAATTAGATTTTTTACAATTTAATTATAATTTATGCTCGTGCTCTTGACAATTGTCGATAAATAGAGTATAATATTTGTGTGCTCGATACAAGGAGCACAAATATTAATTTGGAGGATGTTATGGATAAGGAAAATTCAACAGTTGTAGAAACCCAACCGATCAAAAAGAAAAAAATTTATAAAAAGTGGTGGTTTTGGGTTATTTGTGCGGTAGTTGTTATAATAATTGCCTCTGTGGCGGGAACCGATGAGAGTAAAACAAATAATGCGGGTGAAACGAACAATGTGGGTTCGAGCCAATCAAACATTTCAGAAAACAATTCTGCTGAAGGCGAAACTGATAATGCAACATTGGGTGAGAAAAACGCAGTATCAAAAGCAAAGTCTTATTTAAAAACATTGGCGTTTTCTAAAGAGGGGCTTATCGAGCAGCTGATGTTTGAAGGATTTACTGAAGAGCAGGCTAAATATGGCGTGGATCATTGTGGAGCAGACTGGAATGCTCAGGCGGTATCAAAAGCAAAGTCTTATTTGAAAACAATGGCGTTTTCCGAAAAAGGACTTGTTGATCAGTTGGTATTTGAAAAATTCACCGAAGAACAGGCGGTATATGGTGTGAAAAACTGCGGCGCGGACTGGAATGAGCAGGCATATAAAAAAGCAAAATCTTATTTAGATACTATGCCTTTTTCAAGAAGTGGCCTTATTGATCAGTTATTGTTTGAGGGATTTACGGAAGAACAGGCTATATACGGCGTAGATAAGGTTGGTATTGATTGATAATAATCATAATTCTATAGGCAAGCAAAAAAGAAGGCTCATATGAGCCTTCTTTTTTGCGGACCGTCGGGGACGCCGGTCCCTACATTTTTAATATTTTATTTATCGTCATCCTCAACGATGCAACCGAGCTTTTCGCCGCATGCGGGGCAGGAGAGCTCCTCGGAATCAACGTCCTCGTCGAAGCATACGATCTCGCCGCAAGAGGGGCACTCGATCTCATAGTATTCTTCGCCGTTGAAGTCGCAATCCTCGAAGCAGTTGCAGCAGTCGCCGTCGCACTCGAATTCTTCGTCATCGTCGTAGTCTTCATCGCCGTATTCCTCGAGAAGAACCTCTTCAACGTCGCCGAGATCCTCGTCGAGCTCCTCGCAGTAGTCGATAAGGTCCTCAACGTCTTCGCCAAGGCACTCGATCTCCTCTGCCATCTCGGAGCAGAGCTCGATGAGAGCGTTTATAAGCTTTGCTTCAGCCGTATCAGCATTCACATTAAGACCTTCAGCGAGGCCCTTGATGTATGCGCATCTTTCTGTAAGTGTCATTTTTTGTACCGTCCTTAACTAAAATTGCAATTAAGCGCGGGAGAGATATTCGCCTGTACGAGTATCGATTTTGAGAACCTCGCCTACGTTGATGAAGAGCGGAACCTTGATAACCGCGCCTGTCTCAAGAGTTGCGGGCT
>CAZMKU010000013.1:0-24911 GCA_964567085.1 uncultured Clostridium sp. | reverse complement strand
GTATCTCTTGCTGTCGCGAACGCCAACGCTCTTTACGTCGGGGATAGCGATAAAGTACTGCCAAACGTGCTCCGCAAGCCCACACATATCAAACTCCTCGCGTAAAATCGCGTCTGCTTCGCGGAGCGCGTGAAGTCTGTCGCGTGTGATTGCGCCAAGACAGCGAACGCCAAGACCGGGGCCCGGGAACGGCTGACGGTAAACCATACCGTGAGGAAGACCGAGCGCCTCGCCTACCACTCTTACCTCGTCCTTATAAAGAAGCTTTACGGGCTCAACAAGCTGCATTTCCATATCCTCGGGGAGACCGCCGACGTTGTGGTGAGCCTTAACGCCCTTGGATTCAATAATATCGGGGTATATTGTGCCCTGAGCCAAGAAGGAAATGCCGTCGAGCTTGCTTGATTCCTCGTCAAACACACGGATAAATTCGTTGCCGATTATCTTTCTCTTCTGCTCGGGATTTGTTACGCCCGCAAGAAGGTTCAAAAATCTGTCGGTCGCGTCAACGTATATGAGATTCGCGTCAAGGCCTTCCTTGAAGATCTTAATAACCTGCTCGGATTCACCCTTTCTCATAAGACCGTGATTTACGTGCACGCAAACAAGCTGCTTTCCTATCGCTTTGATAAGAAGAGCCGCAACGACCGAGCTGTCAACGCCGCCCGAGAGCGCGAGCAGCACCTTTTTGTCACCAACCTGCGCGCGGATCTGCGCTACCTGCTCGTCGATAAAAGCCTTCGCAAGCTCGGGAGTGGTAATTCTCTGCATATCGTCGGGACGCTTAACTGAAAGTTCCATATTTTCGCACCTTCCTTGAGGTAAATTTAGTTCACATTTATTGTATCAAAAAAAATGCGGTTTTTCAATAGTAATCGCAAAAAAATATATTCAAAATTGTTGCTCTCTGATAAAAGCTTTTTCGGTTATTTTACTGAAAGCTCGCCTCAAAGCACTCTTTCATACGCCACTCTCTCGTCGCCGTCCGAGAGGAAGATCGTGCCGCAGTGTGTAAAACCGTTTTTCTCGAGCATTTTTCTCATAACGACGTTGCCGCGGTGAGTATCGATGCGCAGAGAGGCGAGTCCCAGCTCGTACGCCAGGTCGTAGGCGTATTCGATAATTCTTTTTGACATACCGCTGCCTCGGGAGGAGATAAGGATGGCGACTCTGTGGATGGCGAGGTAATTTGCGCTGTCGTCCGTAAGCCAGCCCCCGTCGTAAATTTTGTCGTAGGTCAGCTCGCCGTCGGGTATTACGGCAAAGGTCGCGACCGTTCTGCCGTCGAGCTCGATAACTCGCGAATATCCGCGTTCTATATCTTCTTTTATGACCTCGGCGTGAGGGTAGCCGTTCTGCCACTGATCTATACCTAAGGCCTTGATGCTTTCTCTTGCTTCGTCAAAAATTCCCTGAATTTCGGGAATGTCGCGCGCTCCCGCTTTTCTTATAGTTATTTTCATTGATTTTCCCCGTGAAGTATCAGAATAGAATTATTGTATCACAAGAAAACGAAAAATGCAAGCGTCCGCGCTCGGAAAAACGTCTTTTTTGACACTTTCTATTGACATTGATAGAATTAGGTGGTAAAATAAAAGGTAGCTATTTTTATTTTATTGAAGGAAAAGGGGGGTGGAACGAAATGCTGTTTGGAAAGCATATAAACCGATATTACGTAAAGTATTTGCCCGCGATATTGCTTGGAATCGCGTCACTTTTTGCGGTTGACTTTCTCCAGCTGAAGATTCCCGAGTATTATCAGCTTGTTATTAACGGCCTCGGCGGAGGTCTCGTCGAATATCAGGGGCAGATGATGGAATTTGATCTTGATTTTCTGATCTTCAAGATATGTATGCCTATGATTTTGATTATCATCGGTATGATAGTGGGAAGATTTTTGTGGAGAATCTGTCTTTTCGGTACGGGAATAAAGGTTGAAACAGACCTTCGTAACAGAATGTTTGACAACTGCAGAAGCCTCTCGAACAATTACTATCACAAGAACAAGGTCGGCAATCTTATGTCCTTGTTCACAAACGATCTTGAAACCGTTCAGGAATGCTTCGGCTCGGGAATTATGATGTTCTTTGACGCGCTTCTTCTCGGCGGGCTCTCGCTCATAAAAATGTTCAGAATGGACGGTCGGCTCACTCTGTTCGCGCTCATTCCCATGGCGCTGCTTCTGGCATCGGGCACAGTCGTAAGTAAGTATATGATGAGAAAATGGGAGGAAAGACAGGAGGCGTTCTCGTCTCTTTCGGACTTCTCGCAGGAAAGCTTTTCGGGAATTGCGGTGATCAAGGCATTCGTCAAGGAGGGCCATGAGCTCTGGAATTTCCGCAAGCTCAACAAGCTTAACGAAGAAAAGAACGTGGCGTACACGAAGACGTCCACCCTGTTCAGAATTCTCGTAACTCTTTTCGTGGAATCCGTTATTTGCGTAATTCTCGGCTACGGCGGTTATCTCGTTTACGAGGGAACGTTTAACGTGGGTCAGCTCTTTGAGTTTATCGGTTATTTTACGGCTATCGTCTGGCCTATTATGGCGATCTCCGAGCTTATTGATATGATCTCCCGCGGAAAAGCGTCGCTCTCGCGTATTTCCGAGCTTCTCGACGAGGTTCCCGAGATACGGGACGGCGAGGGAGCTATTGACGTTGATAATATCAAGGGTAAGATCGAATTCCGAGACCTTACCTTCAAGTATGAGACCAAGGATTTCAACGTGCTTGACGGCGTTTCGTTTACCATTGAGGCGGGCGAGAACGTGGGCATTATCGGCAAGACGGGCTCGGGTAAGACGAGTATCGTTGACCTTATCTTGCGCATGTACAACGTTGAGAACGGCAGAATATTCATAGACGATCACGATATAAATTCGCTTTCTATCAAGAGCGTCAGGGCGGCGGCGGCTTACGTTCCGCAGGATAATTTCCTTTTCTCCGATACTATTGAAAACAATATCGGCTTCGCCTTTGACGGCGGCGTTGACTCGGGCAGAGTTGAACGCGCGGCGATACTGTCCGACGTTCACGATAATATAGTTGAATTCAAGGATCAGTACAAGACGATTCTTGGTGAGCGCGGCGTAACCGTGTCGGGCGGACAGAAGCAGAGAATTTCTATTGCCCGCGCGCTTATAAAGGACGCGCCCATTCTTATTCTCGACGATTCGGTTTCGGCGGTTGACGTAAAGACCGAGAAGAGGATACTCGAAAATCTCAGGGCGGAGAGATCGGGCAAGACCACGATCCTTATCGCGCACAGAGTATCCACCATAAAGGATATGGACAAGATCATTTATATCGAGGAGGGCCGTGTCATAGGCGTTGGAAAGCACGACGAGCTATACGAGTCTTGCGCGGAATATCGCCGTTCGGTCGACCTCCAGAAGCTTGAGGATGAGGAGGATGTACAAAATGCGTGAGTATCTTCCCATTCTTATAGTAGGCGCGATTATCGGCGTATTTTCGGTAATCTTCATAGTGGCGTTCGCTATGATGAAGAACAAAAAAGAAACCATCGGCTTTGACCGAAATATGAAGGACGGCGAGATCGTAAAGCGGCTTCTCAAGTACGCAAGGCCGCACATAAAGAGCTTCCTCGCGGTTCTTCTCATAATGCTTTTCTCGATAGCTTACGATATTATCTCTCCGCTTCTTATCGGTAAAATACAGGAGCTTATCGCAACGCAGGGCTTTGAGCTTTCAAGGCTTTACGCGATGGTGGCAATTTACGCGTCCATTCTCGTAGTCTCTCTCGTTTGCACGTACGTGCAGGCGCTCATTTTGCAGAAAACGGGACAGAAGATACTTTCGAAGCTTCGCGAGGACGTGTTCGTTCATATAGAGAGCCTCTCCCACGAGCAGCTCAACGAAATGCCCGTAGGCAAGCTCGTAACGAGAGTTGCCAACGACACGGGCTCGATCTCGATGATGTTTACGAATATTATTGTAAATCTTATTAAGAACTGCTTCGTTATCATCGGTATTCTCGTGGCGATGCTCTGCGTGAACTATATGCTGACGCTTATGGTGCTTTGCTTCGTTCCGTTTATCGTGCTCTTTACGATAATCTTCAGAAAGTTCTCGCGCGCCGCGTACAGAAGAGTTAAGGACGGCACGACCGATCTTAACACGTTCCTATCCGAAAATCTTTCGGGAATGAAGATAACGCAGATATTCAACTGCGAGGACAAGAAGATGCGCGAATTTGAGGAGAAGAACAGAAAGCTTTTCCGCGCAAAAAGAAATCAGATGTTCGTTTTCGGCGTGTTCAGACCCATAGTTTATATGCTCTATATTTCCTCGGTGCTCTGTTTGTTCTACGTGGGCTCGAGGGGCTATCTCGACAACGTGACCTTCCTCGGTCAGCAGATCAGCGGAAGCACTATGGTAGTGTTCTATATGTATATAAACAAGTTCTTCAATCCCATTCAGAGTCTGGCAGAGCAATTCAACTGGCTGCAGTCTGCTTTCGCGTCCGCCGAAAAGATATTTACTATTCTCGACATCGAGCCCAAGGTGGTTGACACCGAGGGTGCTATCGAGCTTGAAGAGATAAAGGGCGAGATCGAGTTCCGCGACGTTTGGTTCTCCTACGTTCCCGGCGAGTGGGTGCTCAAGGGAGTTTCCTTCCACATCAAGCCCAATCAGACCGTTGCGTTTATAGGCTCGACAGGCTCGGGTAAGACGACTATCTTGTCGCTTATTTGCAGAAACTACGAGATCCAGAAGGGCGAGATCCTGATCGACGGAATAAATATCAAGAACATCAAAATCTCCTCGCTCCGCCGCCATTTCGGACAGATGCTTCAGGACGTATTCCTGTTTGCGGGTACGATCAAAACGAATATCACACTCGGCAACGAGAGCTTTTCCGACGAGGAGATACGCGCCGCTTGTGCTTACGTAAACGCGGACAAGTTTATAGATAAGCTTGAGGGCGGTCTTGAAGAGCCCGTGCGCGAGAGGGGTAACAACTTCTCGGCGGGACAGAGACAGCTTTTGTCGTTCGCGAGAACCGTGATCCATAAGCCGTCGGTGATGATCCTCGACGAGGCGACCGCCAATATCGACACCGAGACCGAGGTGCTCATTCAGGATTCTCTTGAAAAAATGATGAATATAGGTACGATGCTCATCGTAGCTCACCGCCTTTCCACGATCCAGCACGCCGACAATATTATTCTTTTGTCGCACGGCGAAATTATGGAGGAGGGAACTCATAACGAGCTGCTCAAGCTTCGCGGCAGATATTATAAGCTTTATACGATGCAGTATAATAAGCAGCAATTACAAAATTCATAAAGGTGACCGACACCTCAATGGGGGTGTCGGTTTTTTTGTATAACGAAAACCACGCGACAGTCGCGTGGTTCAATAAAGGTTAACCGGTGAGTAAACGGCAAATGTTAAAAACGATTGTAGGGATCGGCGTCTACGATTGTTCTAAAGCTCCCTCCGGGAGGGAGGTTTAATTATGCGCCGCCGGTATTATATTAGGGCTATGCCCGAAAATGAAATACCCCCGTTATGTAGGGCGGTATTTTTTGCGCGCGGCGGATTTTGATCTGCTTAAAACACACGAGCCTTGATACTTCCCAAAATTCACAAATAACCGTTGACAATAAAATGTGCGTATGTTATTATAGTATATATTATACTTAAAGAAAGGCGGCGGCGTGAAAATGAGCAGAAGAAGCTTCATCCTCATATTTTTGGTAATAATAATTACGCTTTCGCTGTCGCTTATCTGCTGTGATGGCGGCGAGCGACCGAGCGGCACGCAGAGCGAGTCCTCGGGTGACGCCGCGAGCGGACAGGCGCCCGAGGAGAGCGGAGCGCCCACGGAGAACAATACGGGCGCGGAGGATAATACGGGTGTGGAGGATGACACGGGAGAGGAGGAAACGACTACCTCGGTGGATCTTTTCGAGCTTCCTGCGGTTGAGGGTGAGTACGTTCTTACGTATGAAAATCTCGGAAAGCTCGGCTCGGAGAATAACGTGGTGGTTTTCATAATCGACCGCTTTGATTGGGAATATTACGATCGCGTAAGAGCGAGCGCGCCCGAGATCCTTTACAATATCGACGACGGCGGCTTTACGTATTTTAACGACGCGATCTCGCTTTATCCGAGAACCTTCCCGAGCATCACGTATCTTGTCACGGGTGTGGAAAACGATTTTTCCGCGAGCCGCGAGGAGTATTTTACGTCTGCATACTCAAGAAGCGAATTTATGCGCAGACTTTACGGCGCGGGATACAATATCAATATTTACACAGACACGTATTACGGCTATACGAATGCCGCGCCTATGGCAAATTATGCCGACAACGCGCTGCTCGCGGGTGATGACGTGACTGCGTACAGCACGGATATGCGGGATATTTATTATTATCTCGATGAGAACGGAATAAGCATCGGCGAGCACGAGAAGACCTACTCGTTCATTCATCTCTCGGGAACGCATCTGCCCCTTAAATACGATGAGAATTTCGAGCTCTTGCCCGAGGGGGATTCGAGAAGAAGCAGCTCGACGCTCGGCATGAAGCAGAGCTTCAAGATCATCAATAAATATATCGACGAGATGAAGAGGCTCGGCGTTTACGATAATTCCACCATCATAATCACGGGCGATCATTGCTCGATCGGCTCCGATAGCGAAGTTCCGCTTCGCTGGGCTCACGTAACGCCTCTGATCGTCAAGCCCTCATCGGCGGCGGACGGAGAGCTTGCGGTATCGGGAGCGCCCGTAACGCACGCGGATATTTTCCCAACGATACTTGAGAGCGAGGGAATAAACGGCGGATCACCGCTTGGAGAATCCGTTTTTGACGTTTCTGCGACGGAGACGAGAAAAAGGACCTATTATTTCCAGAAGTACGAGGTCGTTGACGGCAGTACGAACTACGAAATGGTAATATTTGAAATTGACGGCCTGGCATTTGATTATTCAAGCTGGACTATCGTTGACAGGTATTATCTTGGCAAGAGCATTTACAAATAAATCAGAATTTGGGTTAAAACGATGGATAACAATTTTGAAGAAAAGCTTCCTGTGGGCGAGAGCGGAGATACTGCTCCCGCGCCTATCAAAAGGAAAAAGAAAAAATATAAGGGCTTTACCTTCAGGCAGCGGCTCGTGCCTACGATCCTGCTTTCCTTGGTCGCGCCCCTGACCGTGTTTATTTTCGGGCCGCTCGAGGTGTATTATAACAACATAGGTGAGTTTTCGTTTGCGCTCGGAGATTTCATCTTGTGGAACGTATTGTTCTGCATCTTGAGCGCGGGAATTATCTTCGGCGCACTTATACCGCTTAAAAAGCGCGTGTTTGATATAGCTTATGCTACTGTCGCGTGGCTATCCGTTATGGTTTTCGTGCAGGGAAATTACCTTAATTTCGGGCTCAATTCCCTTGAGGGCGACGGACTTGGTACCGCGCCCACGCCGATATGGCTTGAAATTCTCAACGTAGCGATCTGGCTTGCCGTAGGCGCGCTTCTCATTCTGGCGGTCATATTTATCAAGAGAAAATACAGAGAATATATGCGGCTCGGCTTTTGCATCCTTATGGTTACCGTGATAGGTATGCAGGCGCTCACGTGCGGCGTCGTTATGCTGACGACGGATAAGGGCGAGGGAGACGGCGCGATCACAAGCGCCGACGTTCCCGACAAGGACTATATTTTAACTTATGAGAATATGGACGAGGTCGGCTCGGAGCGCAACGTGATCTACTTTGTTATCGACCGCTTTGACTGGGAATATTACGAGGACGCGCGGGAGGAATGCCCCGAGATCTTCTACAATCTTGACGATGGCGGCTTTACGTTCTTTGATGACGCGACCTCGCTTTATCCGAGAACCTTCCCGAGTATTTCATATATGTTCTCGGGAGTAGAGACGGATTTCAGCGCGGATAGGGAAGATTACTTCGCCACAGCTTACACCTCGTCCCCCTTCCTTGACGCGATGAAGGACGCGGGATATAGCATAAATTTCTATTCCGATAGCTATTATAGCTACGATAACGCGTATTATCTTAAAAATTACGTTTCCAACACCTCGGGCAACGAGGGATACTCGATTGACAGTAAGCTTAGCTTATCTGCCGATATGATGAGGCTTTCGCTTTACAGATATCTGCCGCTCCCCGCAAAGAGCGTTGTGGGAAATATCAGCACTCCGTCCTTTGAAAAGCACGTTATATATCATTCCACGGGCACAAAGTACACCACGGATATGAGGGATCTTTACAATTTCCTCGGCGAGAATCCGCTTACGGTAAGCGAAGAAAACGGTAAGAATTTCTCGTTTATTCATCTTTCGGGTACACACGTGCCGCTCCCGTACGATCAGAATTTCAATCCCATTGACGACGATCATCCCGAGAGCAGCAGCAGAATAAGCGGAGTTATCCAGAGCTTTAAGATCATCAACCGATATATCGATATGATGAAGGAGCTCGGCATTTACGATAACGCGACCATTATTATTACGGGCGACCACGCCTCGATAGGCTCGGATACCCAGGTGCCGCTCAAGTGGGCATACATCACTCCGCTTTTCGTAAAGCCCGCGAGCAAGGCAGACGGCGCGCTTGAGACGTCGACCGCCCCCGTTTATCACGGAGACCTTTTCGCGACCATAATAAAGTCTGAGGGAATTGCGAGCGACACGGATTTCGGCAAGAGCGTGTTTGAATTTGCCGAGGGCGAGGACAGAGTTCGTCCGTTCTATTTCCAGAGATACGAAAAGATCGACGGCAAGGTGAATTACGAGCAGTATATTTACGAGATACACGGCAAGGCGGCGATCTATGAAAACTGGGTGCTCTCCGAGAATTATTATATCGGCAAGAGCATCTACGATTAAAACACAGGATGTAAAAAATGGATATTATGTACTATATATGTATCCCGTTCGGATATCTTATGAAGTGGTGCTGGCAGCTTGTGGGGAATTACGGCTTGGCGATAATTCTCTTTACGCTTGCCACGAAAATAGTGCTGCTTCCGTTCTCCGTATGGGTGCACAAGAATTCAATAAATATGGTAAGGCTCCAGCCCGCCGTGAATTTTCTCAAGGCAGATCACTACGGAGATATGGATACCTTTGCCGACGAGCAGGCGAAGCTTTTCAAGAGAGAAAAGTATCATCCCATGCTCTCGCTCATTCCTCTTGTGCTGCAGATAGTTCTGCTGCTTGGCGTCGTGCAGACAATCTACCATCCGCTTGATTATCTTTTTGCGGTTGATTCGGGCACGATAGAGTCGATGGCGAAATTTATCGGTGCGAATATGGAGGATTCCTCGTATCAGCTTCGCGTGGTTGACGCGATAAAGAGCGGTATTATTACGGCATCGAGTGAGATCCCCGGTGTTTCCGCCGAGGCGCTCTCGAGCGCAGTCGTAAGTGTTCAGGGCTTCGACACGAGCTTTCTCGGAATAAACCTTCTGACCGTTCCCGCTGATGCTTGGGGAGCGTACATTCTCGTGCCCGTGGTTGCGGGTGTATCGTCGTGGCTTTTGTGCTTTACGCAGAATCTTTCGAACGTGATCCAGCACGAGCAGGGAAAGCTCTCAAAGTACGGACTTATGATAGTTTCCGTCGGAATTTCTCTCTATCTCGGTATCGGTGTTCCCTCGGGAATTGCTATGTATTGGATTGCGGGCAATATTCTCTCCATCGTACAGATGTATATTCTCAACGCCGCGATCAACCCCAAAAAATACGTTGATTACGACGAGCTCGAGAGAAGCCGCCGCGCGCTTGAGGCGATCGAGAGACTTGATACAGACAGCAAAAAATCTCCCGAATATAAGCAGAATCTCGCAAGAGAAAAGAAGGATTACAAGAGATTTTTCTCAATAGTTAATAAGCATATAGTTTTCTATTCCGAAAAGAGCGGATTTTATAAGTATTACGAGGCGCTTATCGACGAGCTGCTCGCAAGATCGAACGTGGTGATCCATTACGTTACCAACGATCCGAACGATATTGTTTTTGATATTGCAAAGGAGCAGCCGAGAATAAAGCCGTATTATATCGGGCTTAAAAAGCTTATTCCTCTTATGATGAAGCTTGAGGCGGACATCGTCGTTATGACGACGCCCGATCTTAACAAGTATTATATTAAAAAATCTCTTATGAAAAAGGACGTTGAATATATCTACGTTCCTCACGATATGATGAGCGTTCATATGGGCTTTTCCGAGGGCGCGCTCAATGAATTCGATACGGTCTTCTGCACGGGCAAGCACGTATGGAACGAGGTAAGAGCCACCGAGCGCGTGTACGGGCTGCCCGAGAAAACGCTCGTTGAATTCGGCTACCCCCTTGCCGATAAGCTTATCGAAGCGGGAGAAAAAGAGAGAGCGGAGCGCGTAAGCGCGGGTAAAAAGGAGATCCTGATCGCTCCGTCGTGGCAGGAGGACAATCTTCTCGATTCCTGCGTGGACAAGCTGATAGACAAGCTTTACTGTGACGATTACCACATAACCGTCCGTCCTCACCCCGAGTACGTAAAGAGATATTCCGCGAAAATGAACGCCCTCGTGAGCAGGTACGAGGATAAGATCGGAGATAAGCTCACGTTTGAGCTTGACTTTTCGCGCAATAAGAGCGTGTACTCGTCGGATCTGCTTATAACCGACTGGTCGGGAATCGCGCTTGAATACTGCTTTGCGACCAAGCGTCCCGCTATGTTTGTAAATACAAAGATCAAATGCGTGAACGAGAATTGGGAGAAGATAGGCATAACCCCCGTTGAGATCACTCTTCGCGATAAGGTCGGCATCTCGGTGAACAAGGAGGACCTCGATCGCTGCGACGAGATCGTAAGGAGCCTGCTTGCTTCCACTGAAAAATATGAGGAGATAATTGCCAATACTCTTGGCGAGCATCTTTATAATATCGGTCACGCGGGCGAGGCGGGAGCGAAGTACATTCTTCGTTCGCTTAAGGCAAAGAGAAAATAATTCCGCCGAGGTTGACAAATCGGCATAAACGTGTTATAATTGAATTGGCAAAAATTTTAACACGGAGAGATAAATATGAATGTTTTGGTTAGTCAGGGCAGCTTTTCTGCCTATATCGACCCGTCGAGCGTTAGTATTCTTATTACGTCGATAAGCGGAATCGTGATCGCCGTGGGCGCTACCGCGGTTATCGTATGGAGAAAGCTCAAGAAGAAGGTTGCGAAAACCCTTAATATCGACGAGAATGCGAACAAAGAGGTCGAGGAAGACGTTGTTTTCGATGACGACGAAGAAGATTAAATTTTATTCAATACAGCAGAGTTTGCTCTCCGAATTGAACGGAGGGCAAGCTTTGCCGTGTTTTTGCGCTTTTGGGGGCGCGCCACGTTCAAAAAAATTTATGCGCGCCGAGATTTTGAACAAAACGGAGGATTGCCAATGAAAAAAATTGCTTTGCGAATAATAAGCCTTATTATCGCTGCCGCTATGCTCTCGGGCTGTATTATGCTCGTGTCCTGCGGTGACGACAGAAAGAAGATAGTTATTTACACAAGCTCTGAGGACTATCAGATCGAATATATGCAGAAAAAGCTTGACGAGAGATTCCCCGACTACAATATTATCATCGAATATAAGTCGAGCGGCGACCACGCGGCAACGCTGAAAAGCGCGGGAAAGAATTCCGCTTGTCAGATAACTCATAATCTTGAATACAATTACGCGGCGGAGCTTGAGGCCGCGGGTGTGCTTGCGAGCCTTGACGGAATAGTCGACCTTTCTCCCTTCGTTGACGATATGAAGCTCAGCGCCTATTACGCGCCCGAGCTTCGTTACGGCTGCGCGATAATTATAAATCGGGACGTGCTTGCGCAGAAGGGGCTCTCCGCGCCCACCTCGTACGAGGATCTTTTGAAGCCCGAATATAAAAACCTTATTTCTATGGCAAATCCCAAGGCATCGGGCACGGGGTATGCATTCCTTCTGAGCCTTGTAAACGCGTGGGGCGAGGAGGCGGCGTTCGAGTATTTCGACGAGCTTTCGGAAAACGTGCTTTCCTTTACGTCCTCGGGCTCGGGCCCCGTGAACGCGCTTGTCGGCAAGGAGGTCGCGATCGGTCTCGGTATGACGGCTCACGCGGTTCAGGAAATAAATAACGGCGAAAATCTGGAGATCGTTTTCTTCGAGGAGGGCTCGCCTTATTCGCTTTACGGACAGGGGATTATCGCGGGCAACGAGACCGACGAGGCGGTCGTTGAGGTGTTCCGTTACCTTGTGGACGAGCTTACCGCCGAGCTTTGCGCAAGCTTTTATCCCGAAAAGCTCTTTGTCGACAGAGATTTTACACTCAACAATTTTCCCGAGGACATTAAATATGCCGATATGAGCAACAACACCTCTGAAAGAAAGGCGGCGCTTCTTGAAAAATGGACACATTGACAAAGCTTCAGATAAAGAATATAACTAAAACGTATAAGGAGCAGAAGGACACTCCTGCGCTCGCAGACGTTTCGTTTGACGTGCGCTCGGGAGAATTTCTGTCCATTCTCGGCCCGTCGGGCTGCGGAAAAACGACCTTGCTGAAGGTTATAATAGGTCTTATCGACGCCGACGGAGGAAGCGTTCTGCTGGACGGTGAGGACATAACGGATCTTCCCTCGTCCAAGCGCAGAATGGGAATAGTTTTCCAGAATTACGCGCTTTTTGAGAATATGACGGTTATCGACAACGTGGTTTACGCGGCGTATCTCAAGGCAAGGAAGGACAAGAGCGCGACCAAGGCGGAAATACGGGAGAAGGCGGAGGAAATGCTTGAGCTTCTCGGTGTTTCGGGCGTGGCGAGGAAATACCCGTCGCAGCTCTCGGGCGGTCAACAGCAGAGAGTCGCGATCGCGAGAACTCTTATCCATAATCCCGAGATCATGCTTTTCGACGAGCCTATGTCCGCGCTTGACGTGGCGACGAGACTTCAGCTCCGCGACGTTATAAAGCAGATTCAGAAAAAATTCGGCACGACGATGATATATATCACTCACGATCAGGAGGAGGCGTTCGCTATGTCGGACAGAATTCTGGTTATGAACAATGCGCGCATAGCCCAGCTTGACACTCCCGAGAATATCATTAAAAGTCCCGCCGATGATTACGTAAAGAGCTTCGTTGTGGATAATCTTCGCAAGAAGATAGACTCCCTGACAAGATTTTCGGTATGAGCGCGGGGAGACATTATGGTTAAAGTAAAAAAAGCGGGGAGCTTCAGCACCCCTGTAAAAATAATTGTCATAGCAATACTTGTACTGCTGGTTATTCTGCCGCTTGTGAGTATGTTCTCGCAGATGACGGGAGGGGATTTTGAGGCGGTCGTAGGCTCGCCCGTGTTCCTCGAGGCTCTTGTCAACTCGCTCGCGCTCTCGGGCGTCGCGACGGTCATAAGCGTGCTTCTTGCTATGCTCCTTGCCTTCTGCGTCGTGCGGACGGGGGTAAGGCTCAAGGGCATGTGGAGCGTGATTCTGACTCTGCCTATGCTCATTCCGTCAATTTCACACGGTATGGGACTTATAATTCTTTTTGGCGGAAACGGAATTCTGACGAATCTTTTCGGGCTTGAGGGAAGTATTTACGGCAACGTCGGTATCGTCGTGGGCTCGGTCATGTACGCGTTCCCCGTGGCGTATATAATGCTCGCCGACGTGCTGAAATATCAGGACACCTCGGTTTACGACGCGGCGGATATTCTTGGTATTTCAAAGACGAGACAGTTCTTCCGTATTACAATTCCTTATTTGAGCAAGCCTCTTATCGCGGCGACCTTTTCGTCGTTTGCTATGATAATTACCGATTACGGAGTGCCGCTTATGATAGGCGGAAAGGTAAAGACCCTGTCGCTTCTTATGTATCAGGAGGTTATCGGTCAGCTTCAGTTCGGGCGCGGATGCGTCTACGGGTTATTCCTCATAATTCCCGCGATCATCGCGTTTGTTTGCGATCTTCTGAACAAGGACAGAGGAAGCTCGTCGTTTGTAAAGGCCGCACACGGTGTGCGGAGCGGAAAAATAAAAAATATTGTCGCTACCTGCGTGCTTGCGGCGGTGTCGATCGTTTCGCTCTTGCCGATCGTTTCGTTCGTTGTTTTGGCATTCGCTAAGTCGTACCCCTCGGATATGAGCTTTACCTTGGGAAATTTCACAGCGACTATGGACAGAGGCGGAGCGGGATTTTTCGCAAATTCTCTGCTAATTGCTCTGTTTACCGCGATTGCGGGAACGCTTCTCGCGTATGCTTGCGCTTATCTTAGCGCGAGAATGAGGTCGTGGCTCTCGAGGATAATTCATTTGTTCGCTCTCGCGTTTATGGCGATACCGGGTATAGTTCTCGGTCTGTCGTACGCGTCAACCTTTGCGGGCTCGGTTATATACGGCACCTTGTTTATTATGGTTATGGTAAACACGGCGCACTTTATGTCCTCGCCGTATCTTATGATGTACAATTCATTCTGTAAGATGAACGAAAATCTCGAGGCGGTCGGCTCGACGCTCGGCATCTCGAGAGTAAGAATGATAAAGGACGTATTTTTGCCGCAGAGCTTGTCCACGATAGCGGAAATGTTCTCGTATCTGTTCGTAAACTGTATGATGACCATATCCGCGGTGTCGTTCTTGGCGAGCATTGATACGCGGCCCATTTCGCTTATGATAAATCAGTTTGAGGCGCAGAGACAGTATGAATGCGCGGCGGTGGTCTCGATCCTTATTCTGGCCGCCAATATAGGAATAAAGGTAACGTGCGGCGCCGTGAAGGCAATTATAAATAAGAAAAGGAAAGTATGAAAATGAGCTTGAACAGAAAACAGTTTGATATTTTGACCTGCCTTGAGAGTAAAACGGCGGCGCTTTCACAAAGAGAGATCGCGCTTGAAACCGAAATGTCGGTCGGAAGCGTGAACAGAGTCCTCTGTGAGCTTGCCGAGATGGGATTTGTGTCGGGCGGCGTGATAACCTCGGAGGGCAGAGAGGCGCTCGAGCCTTATCGCGTTAAGCGCGCGGTGTTTATCGCGGCGGGCTTTGGCTCGCGACTCGTTCCCATTACGCTGAACACGCCCAAGCCGCTCGTAAGAGTGAAGGGAAAGAGAATAATCGACAGCCTGCTTGACGCGGTCGTTTCGGCGGGAATTGAGGAAATATATATCGTAAGAGGATATCTCTCGGAGCAGTTCGATCAGCTTTTACATAAATATCCTACGATAAGGTTCATTGAAAATCCCGTGTACAACGAGACCAACAACGTCTCCTCGGTTTACGTCGCAAGGCATCTTCTTGCGGGAAGCTATATTTTTGAGGCAGACCTTTTGCTTTACAATCCCAAGCTTATCACGAAATATCAGTATCACACGAATTATATTGCCGTGCCCTGTGAAAAGACGGACGACTGGTGCTTCAAGACCGACTCAAACGGAGTGATAAAGAGGCTTCAGATCGGCGGAGTTGACTGTCATCACCTTTTCGGCATTTCCTATTGGAATGATGAGGACGGAAGGAAGCTCTCCGAGCACGTTGAGAACGTTTACAACAACGTCCCAGGCGGCAAGGAGAAGTATTGGGATCAGGTTCCGTGCGAAAGCTATCTTTCGGAGTATAGGATCCACGTTCGCGAATGCACGTTTGACGATATTGTCGAGATCGACACGTTCAATGAATTAAAGAAGATAGATTCGAATTACGCTATGTAAAAGAAAAACCGCTTGTGCGGCTCGCACAAGCGGTTTTGTGTTTATTCTTCCTCTTTCCACTCGGGAACGGGGGAATTTTTGTATTTCTTTTTAAATATTCGTCTGCGGAACAGGAATATCGTGTAGACGAGCCACAGAACGAAGAATATTGCGCAAGCGATGATGGCGTTCGTGAGAGACTGACCTGCAAAGCCGAGGAAAAGCAGCAGGGGAGCTATCATAACCATCGCGGGGAAGTTGGACAAAATGTAAAGGCTGGATGTCGGAGTGTTGAGGTCGGGGTCAATTTCCTTTAAGAGAATCATACCGTTGGATGCCGTGCCCGTAAGAGTACCGAAGCTCATAAGGAATATTTCGTGCTCAAAGCCGCGGAAGCATTCCTTTGATGCCAAGCGTATGTAAACGTAAGTAATTATTGCGCCCACAACGCTCAAAATTACGATCGGCAGAATGTAATTTTTAATATCGTTTATCTCGATAGCGGCAACTCCCGCAACGATCATAAGGTCGAAGAAGAAGCCCGAGATTCTGTCCATCTGATAGTTATTTATGTATTCTCGCTTCATAAGCTTGCGCTTGCGAAGAAGCTTCACTATGGCCTTTACGAGCATAGCGGCGATGGACGCCCAGAGGAAGTTGAAGCCCCACGCGATGCTGTTCGTAAAGTCGGAGAGAACGCCGAGAAGACACATAAAGCCGAAAGCGAGCGCGTACGCTATTGCCACGAGGCCGAGCTGGATCGTGAATTTGTCAACGGATTCGTTGTCGGGAATTTCATTTGGCTCCTGAAATTCCGAAACTGAAGGCTTAGCGTTCGGATCCTTTGCGCGGATCTTGAGACCGCGCTTTTTGTAAATGTTGATGTATATAACGCCGAACACGGACGCTACAATAAAGCCGATGGACGCGAGCGAGAGACCGAAGCTTCCGTTACCCGAGAACATGGTCGCGGGAGTGTTCGAGAAGTTGACGTCCCAGTTGAGAGCGTTTCCGGGGCCCTGACCGTAAGCCAAGGGGAGGATAAGACCGCAGATATAGGATATGATCTTATCGCTGTGGCGTGTGAATACGAACATAAGAATGGTTATTCCGAGTCCTACGAACGCCTGAAGCATATACGTTCCGCCCTGAAGCGCGCCGAACTCAAACACCTGTGTGCGACGGGTCTTGGTCTTAGCCTTTTCCGTGCGGAGAGACATAGCGGCAAAGCCGATAGCTAAGCTGTGGTATGTAATTACCTGCATAACCTGGTTGTTAACAAGTACGATATCGAATTGCTTTAAAATAAAGTTCGTTATAAGCAGAACCGTTCCGCCAAGGAGCGCGGAGGGAACGAAGCATTTTCTGAATAGAGGGACTTTTCTGCGGAGGATGTTACCGACTATCATAAACAGAAGCAGAAGTCCGATCTGTACCATAAACGCCCATACTGCCGAGTAGTTTGCTAATGAGAAATCCCATGAGGAATTTGGCATTTTAATTCACCTCTTCTTGTTGGTTAAGTTAAGAATTTTCATTCCTTATATATAATACCACATTTAGACAAAAAATGCAAGTAAAATTTTCATCGAGCCCTTTTTCTGCCAAATCCGATAGCGGAAAGGTATGCCGCAAGGACAATAATTACCACGAGCGCTCCCATAAATATCCATTTGCTCGGTAAGAAGGAGGTCGTTCCGTCGCTGTTTGTGATAACGTCGGCGTTGCGCAGAATTTCCTTTGCGATGATAGGGCCTATAACGCCGGGGATAAGCACCTGACCGATAATGCGGAGGCCCTGGAACATACCCGCCTTGGATTCGGGCGTCTTGTCTCTTATCATCGCGCCGAAAACCGCCGCGCCCGAAAGGTAGCCGCACATCATAAGAAGCGAGCCGATAAATACGCAGGGCGTATTCGTGAAGGCGAAAAGGAAGATATAACCCAGAGCGAGGAGCGAAAGGGAAGGAATGATGGATTTGTTAAAGCCGAGCTTGTCGTAGACTCTGCCCCAGAACACCGTAAAGATGCTCGCTAAAATTATCGCGGGAGCCATAATAAGCACGTAGCCCTCGAGCTCGAGAGTTCTTTCATAATATATGATGAGATAGGGCATAAATATTTGAATGGATATACCGAATATCGCGAAAGCCAAAAGATAAAGGTAGAGCGGAAGATTTTCCTTTACGACCGACGGGCGGAAGCCGTAGAAAATGTTTTTGAAGTAGGCGGCATTTTCCTCGGATCTTTTTTCGTTTGATTCAATAATAAAGAAGCCGAGAATACCGATCACAATAACAACGGCGCCGATAATGGCAAATATCGTTGTCCAGCTCTCGCTCTTTTCAAGGTCGAAGGACATAAATCCTCCGAAAACCGCAAGTATTGCCACGAGCGGCATCATCGCGTTAATGCCCTCGGCTTTACCTCGGTTTGAGCTGTCTGTCATATCCGTGAGCCACGCGTTAAACGCCGCGTCGTTTGCCGAGCTGCCAAAGAATGTCATAACGCAGTCCATAATAATTACGAGTGTAATGCAGACTGCGGCTGCCGAAGCGGCGGGGAAGAGCTTGCCGATAACGTCAACTCTGATAAGCGCGAACGAGAGAATGGAGATTCCCCAGAGAATGTAGCCCGCGCACATAAAGATCTTTCTTTTTCCCAGCTTGTCGGAGAGCGCTCCGATAAGAAGCGTGGTTACCGTCGCGGCGATAGCGGACGCCGCAACCATCGCGGAGATGTCTGCGGGAGATGCTCCGAACATATTGTAGATAAATACGTTGAAATACATATTTTCCACAACCCACGCGATCTGACCGACAAGGCTGAAAATTATAAGGGAGGCGTAAAATTTTCGTTTGTTGATCTGTTTCATTTTTAGCTCCTTTGGATTTTTGTGTATATATTCATAATAGCATAGTTTTTTCAAGCTCGCAATACGTTAATGCCGACGTGTTATCATCCGAATATTCAATTTCTTCCGAAATAATACTTGCTAAAGCGGATATTTCTTCAAGCGATTCTGCCGCTTCGGTACAAATGAGGGATGCAAAAAGCCGCTCGCAGAAAAGGCAGAATGCAAGCCTGTCGCGAAAATCCTCGATATCAAACGCTTCTGTGCAATGTCGGTAAATAAAATATGCCAAAAACCTTTCCAAATACTCGTCCTTGCCGCGTGGGCGCAGAGAGGAGGAGTAGCCTTCAAAGAGCTGCTTGTGTTCGGCATTAAGATATTCAAGAGAGCCGATAATTTTTAAATATTCGTTGTTATCCTTTGCATCTATCCCGTATTCGAGGTAAAGCCGTTCAAGCTTGTTCTTGTAATCGGCGGAGGTGTCCGTAAGTATTTTATATATTTTACCGCGGTCGGCGCGTCCGTCGAAATCACTGTCGCCGTGGGCCGCGTCAATTTCTCCGATCTCTTCGGGCTCCGCGTAGTCGGGGGAGGAGAGAATGACCCTTGCTGCCTCTATGCAGGACATACCGATGCCGACCTCCGCTACGCTTGTGAAATTATAAAATCTTGGATGCTCTCGACAGATGTCGCAAAGATAGTCCTCGCCGACGTTCAGAATGATTTTGCAGAGCCCACATTCATTGAGATGAGGGCAACGGTCATTTTCTTCGAGCTTGAAATGCGGGACGTCGTCCAAAGAAATACTGTCCCGAATGACAGAGCCGTAGCCGTTATTCATTTTTTTATATTTTTCAAGCGTGCCGTTGTCGATATCTATTTCCCAGCCGATGCAACAGCTGTGTGTGCATTTGTCGGCTATACATTTGAATTTTTTGTAGTATTTCGGGGCGAAAAGCTTCATAATTTTCCCTTTGCGTGATCGTAGTTGCTGGGTATATTATAGCATATATAGCGGAGAAAGTCAATCAATTGGCAAGAGCTTTGAGGGGAAATTTGGGAGTTTACATATTGGGAGATGTGTGATATAATATTTTTGTAAACAAAATTTTCCTCAGTTTGTAAGATTTTGTATTTATTTTGCGTCTATATAAGTGAAAGGCCTTGATAAAGCTGAAAGGAGGCAACTATATGGAAGATCAAAAAATCATTATGCTATATTGGGAGCGCAACGAAGACGCCATTCGTCAAACCGATGCTAAATACGGCAAATATTGCTACACTATCGCGTATAATATTCTCCATTCGCGCGAGGACTCGGACGAATGCGTCAACGACACGTGGAATAGCGCGTGGAACACTATGCCGCCCGAAAAACCGACAAAGCTACAATGCTTTTTGGCTCGCATTACCCGAAATATCGCAATAGACCGATATCGATTTGACAGAGCGCAGAAGCGAAGCGGCGAGGTTGACGAGCCTATTGACGAATATTGGGAATGTATTCCGAACGGAGATGCATCAATTGAAGATGAATTTGTGCTGAAGCAGGCGATCAACGGCTTTCTTGCAAGCCTTGACGTAAAAACCCGCGTTATATTTATGCGCAGATATTGGTATTCAATGAGCGTTAAGGATATTGCGAGCAGTATGAAGCTTTCACAGAACCATATCAGTGTCATCCTACATAGAACCAGACGCAAATTTAAGGATTATCTTACGAAGGAGGGAATATTTGTATGAAGAAAAAGAATTGGTTTTCAGCTCTCAGCCTCGCCGACGATAAATACGTTGACGAGGCAGATCCTGCGAATATAGTTAAGCCTAAAAGGAACAAAGCGTTGATATCGCTTTTGGCGGCGGCCTTGAGCCTTGTGTTGATCTTCGGCAACCTGTGGCTCTTTATTCCGTTTAACACCAATCCGCCCGATGTGTCGCAATACGCTGACAGCGAGTATTACGGCCTCATTCAGAAATTGAACGCGCTCACCTTTGAGCAGCCAAAGTACAAGAACAATGCGGCGAAGCTGTGGGCGGGGCTGAAAAGCATTTCATTTGGTAAGGCGCTAGATGCCGATGGAATGATGGAGAGAAATGAAGTCGCGGCAGACGGAACAGGCGCAACGGGCAGTTATCAAGAGATCACCGATAACCAGGTCGAGGGCATTATAGAGGCTGACCGAATCAAGAGAAGCGACACGCATATTTATTATCTTGATAATGAAGTTCTCCGCATCTACTCCATTGATAAAGAAGATACGGCAGAGATCGGCAGCTACACTCTTTATGGCGGAAGTAATAATAATTACTTGCATCAATGGGAATTCTATCTGTCAAGCGATTGCAAGACCGTAACCGTTGTAACACAATATTACAAAAACGCCGACAATACGTCAAACCGCTACGTGAATTTGATTTCTCTTGACGTAAGCGACCCTGCAAATATTGTTCAAAAGGAAGAATTCAGCATTACGGGCGAGTATATGTCCTCGCGTAAGGTTGACGGCAGTATTCTTCTCTTGACCGAGTTCGTTATCAACAAGTCGGAGCTTGACTTCGACGATGAAACCACCTTCCTTCCTCAAATTGACGAAGGTAACGGCGCGTATAGCATACCCGCAAGCGGAATCGTATCTCCCGATAATCTGAGCAACACTCGCTATACCGTTGTGATGAAGCTCGACGAGAATACACTTGACCTCAAGGGTACGGCGGCATATCTTTCATATTCGGAAGACGTGTACGTTTCCGAAAACCACGTATTCTTAACACATGTTTTTGCAGAAAAAACTGAGAACGAGGACGGCACGATCACTAGAAATTCTATGACGGAGATATCTTGTCTGACCTACGGCGGCGACAACTTTGAGAGAAAAGGAAACGTTACTGTCAGAGGTTATGTCAAGGATCAGTGGAGCATGGATGAATACGAAGGCGCTCTTCGCGTATTCACCACTACAAATGCCACAACCATTCGTGAGCAGTCTTATGACAACGGAACGGTTTCTGCCGAGATACTTCAAACTGCTACAGGTCAATCTAACGCAAGCTTGTATTGCATCGATCTTTCCACATTTGAGATTGTCGCTTCGGTGATTGATTTTGCACCTCCGCGCGAGGAAATTCAATCTGTAAGATTCGATAAGGAAACCGCATACGTTTGTACCTCTATCGAGCTTTCTGACCCCGTATTCTTCTTTGATCTGTCCGATCTTAATAACATCACCTATAAGGATACAGGCACGATCGAGGGCTTCTCGACCTCTCTTATCAACCTTGGAAAAGGTTATCTCCTTGGTATTGGTAGGGGAGATAGCTGGAGCAGCTTTAAGGTTGAAGTGTATGAGGAAACAGAAGACGGCGTCCGTTCGGTATGCTCGTATGAGCTTAACTATGCCGAATATTCCACCGAGTATAAGTCCTATTACGTGGACCGCGGGAATCAGCTTGTGGGCGTTGGCGTGATTTACAATGGAGCGACCAGATATATCCTCCTTCATTTTGATGAGTACGAGCTTGTGGAGCTTGTCAATATATCGCTTGACGGCGATCCCGCCAATATGCGCGGCGTTTATATTGACGGTTATATGTATATGTTTGGTGAGAGTGACTTTAAGGTTGAAAGAGTTTTTGACTGATAATGTAACAAAAATATATAAAGCCACGGTTTAACACCGTGGCTTTATTGCCTCAAATCAGCAAAAAGGTATAAATGAGAAAAAACGAAGAAGGGGCGCGCAACACAAAATATTATTTTCAGATATACTTTTCTTTTTTTGCGCATAACATAACCGCCTGCTTGACGGTTGGTTACGTTTTATTCACAAGAATACCGCACGTAAATGTATCCTTGCATTACTTGATCGCCGTTTTCTGTTTTATAAGAGACGCGGTAAGTGCCGTCTTGAATTTCCGTCTCGTCACCGATGAGCGCCGTGTAGGTGCCCTCTGTCTGAAGCTCTATGGTGTCTGAGGGAATACCGTATACAAACGATATCTCGGACAACTTCGTTTTGAATTCCTCATAGCCGATCCTACCTTCAGTGGTCAGCGTGACAGTAAAATCGGTTGCCTGTACATAAGTAAGCGTGAGGGTTCCGTTTCCGCTTTTTGCCGCCGACACGGTCATGCTTTCAAGGCTTATGGGCATATTGGCGATCTCGCTTACCGCCACGGGTGTGTAAGCCGAGGCTCTGATGCCATCCGAGGTAGCGATATAAGCCATAAGCGTATAGCTGCCGGATGAGAGCGCAGGCAGTGTGAGATTAAGCGACGAGGCGGTTACGGTGAAGGCATCCTCATTTGCATATTTGGTTGACGAGGTGTTTTCCATATCCAAATGAACAAGCCCGCCGCTTGCATTGGCAAGCGCCAGCATAACCTTATAAGGCTCACCCTCGACATAAAGCGTCGTGTCCTCAACGGTCAGAGAGATACTGCCGACCGATACCTGTCCTGCGTCAAGCGTGATACCCTGAAAGCCGCTTTCGGTTATGGGTGCAAATTGAATATTCAGCTCGACAACCTCTGTATCGGAGAAATCTATCACCTCAGCATCCTTCACAGCGGTATACAGAGCCGCCATATCACTTATGCGTACCTTTTCCTTATTGATGGCCTCAGCGATCCCTGCCTCATCTACGACCGAAACGCCGTTCCATGTGTAATATTTGATAATGCTGTCCAGTTCAATGTAGGCTCTGTCGATACCGGCAAACACGCTGTCAATATCGCGCCTGCATTCCAACCCTACCTCGTCCAAAAAGGCCTTTAGGTTTTCCAAAATCTCCGCGTCTGTTTCGCCTTGGATGTCCAAGGTAATCTGTCCGGCATATCCAATGTCTGCTACGAAGGTAAGAACAATGTTCGCAAGTCCTACTTTTCCATCTAAAAAGGTATCTCCGTAATTCAGCACCCTTCCGTTTGTCAAATATATCTTGGCATCAACAGGATCTACAATAGATGCGAAATAAACCCCCACATCATATTCCGCATATTCCGCAGCGGAAGCAGGCGCTTCCACTTTTTTGATGCCGTCAAAGCCGCCGAATTGAAGTTCCACCCAATTACCGCCGAAAAATAATATGTCGGTCGCCCTGTCCGAGCTCATCACCTTCAAAGTACCAATAATACGATCTGCGGGATCATAAATCGCATCATAGCATATATTATCCTTCATAATAAAATAGGACACATTATAATGCGTGGGAAGAACACCAACTATATAGGTCTCCCAATATCCCTTGCTGTTATCTGCCACGAAATAATCCTCTTGGTGATCGCTTTCATCAACTATGAAGGATCGCTCGTATCTCTTCCCGGGGATATAGGTGCATCTTTCCTCAAAGCTGTCACCTGCTCTGTAAAGCTCGTAAACATCGTCACCGTCTTGGTTCTTGTAGCGTCTGCAAATGTTTATGACACCGTAGTCCAAATCTTTTTCGTAAAGTGTCTCGGAGTTTTCGTCAACGCTCAAGTAATATTGAGTGTTACCTATAGCTATCCATTTATCGACGACTCTCACGTTTTTCTTTACGTTGTCGATTAGACGCGCAGCGATTTCGGCAGAGAGGACGATGTTCTCTGTGATGCTTTTGAAGTAGTTGTAAGAATTATTGCTTTCTTCAATTTCGCTCCAACGAAACGTATCTCCGTCGATCTCCAGCTTGCCGCTATAATCGCCCTCAAGCACGGTAGATAAGCTTTGGACGGATGAGAGCTTTGTGACAGAAGGAGTGCTGTTACCCATGTAAGAAACAGACAAATTGTCAATGGCGGTTTTTGCCAGATTGTTCATGACCTCAACGCCATTCTCAAAGATATCTCCGTCGGTTTTGAGAAGCTGTGCGTTCAGACGCTCATTTGCAAGCAGAAGCTTTGCCGCGTCACTACCGCTCATCCCCTCAGGCAACGTACCACTCGTTTCACCGGGCAACGTACCACCTCCACAACCTACAAGCAGCGATACGATCATAACTAAGACAAGTATCCATGCTGTTAATCTTTTCATATTCATTCCTCCTTTGGCAAAAACAATTTTTCCGCTGAATAAAGCACCTATGATCCGACATTAACACCTTGTGAGTGAATCGTTTTATCAATCATTTCTTTTCTTCCGCATATTTCACGATATCACGGTTATGTACCTCACTTTCACAAATATTGTATCACATTTCCGATCATATTGCAATAGTAAAATATTCGGCGTTGCCGAATGTGAAATAAGTTCCTTCGGAAATTGTGAAATATCTCCCTTTGGTCGATGTGAAATGAAATTCGCCCTTCACATTTGCGAAGCAAATATTTCACAGCGTAGCTATTTCACATGGCGAAGCCATATTTCACTCGCCGAAGGCGAATTTCGTTGAA
>CAZMKU010000012.1:0-25296 GCA_964567085.1 uncultured Clostridium sp. | reverse complement strand
TTTTGTACTCGCTTCGCAAAAAACGATACTCAATCGTTTTTTCGCTCGCTCCCCCATTATGACCGCTTCGATATGCCTCCGTGTATTTAATTGTTTGTCGGAGAAAATATCACGCGGTTTTCAAGACTCGTGCCCATACAAAAAATATAGTCGTGAGCTTCGCTTGTCAGCTTGCTCTCTCCTTATTTTTTGTACTCGCTTCGCAAAAAACGATACTCAATCGTTTTTTCGCTCGCTCCCCCGTTATGACCGCTTCGATATGCCTCCGTATAAAATTCAGTTTGTGAACAATGGTAATTATATCATATTTGAACAGCTTTGTCAATACCAAAAACAAAAGAATTTAACGTAAAAATCGGGCAAAAACTACACGCTACTACACGTAATTTTTGCCCGAATTTATTGAATTAAATCACTTCAAATTCTCAAGATATCTACAAACGTCACCGACGGTATTGAACTTCACAAGCTCTGTAAATTTGAAGCCGAAGGCGTCCTCGATCTCCATCGCCATCATCATCATAGCAAGCGAGTCAAAGCCGAGGTCCTCGACGAGTCTTGAACTTTCATCCACCCGCATGCTCTCAACATCGGGAATTACCTTGATGAGTATTTCTTTTAATTTCTCAATCATTTTAAGATTTTCCTTTCAAAATCAAATTTTCTTTACGTACGAACGGCGACGCTTATGTTGTCGCGCGGTAAAATGCTTCCACTGCGCCAAAACCTGCGCGTTGGTTTCAAGGTTGAGATTAGTCTCGCATCTCTGCGTTTTGCCCTCAAAGAGCATATCTAAAAGTCCGTTCAGAATTACCGCGTTGACGCCCGTATACTGATACTCGGGACGCACCGCGACGAGTCCGAGATCAATAGTCGTAGGATTCTTTACGATCTTGAGCAGCTTAATGAGAGTACCGGGTGTAAGTCTTCCCCCGCTCTTCTTTACCGCATCACCGATACCCGGGAAGCAAAGACCGAATGCAACCACGCGCTCGCTCTCATCACAGATAAAGAATGCGAACTCCTTATTGAGTATAAGCATAAACTGATCGACAAGCTCCTGCTGTGTCTCGGGAGAGATCGGCACCGTGCCGTAAAGCTTTGAATAGCACTCGTCAAGGCACTCGAAAAAGCTGTCTCTGTACTTACTTATATACTTTTTCTTGGAAATGCCCTTGGTCTCTGCTATATGCAGCTTATTCATTTCAAGCACACGCGAAGCCACACGAGAGAGCATTTCATTTCTCTTTTCGGGAGCGGTCAGCTCAAATTCAAGCCAATCCACTTCCTTTTCAAGTCCGAACTCCTCGCAGAGCCTTCCGTAATACTCGTAATTATACTGCTCCTCAAAGGTGGAATTCTCATCAAAGCCCTCAACAAGCAGTCCTTCCCTGTCCATATCGCTGTATCCGAGCGGGCCGCACATTTCTTCCATTCCAAAGCCGCGCGCCCAATCCGCAACCGCGCCGAAAAGCGCGTTCGACACCTCGGGGTCGTCAATAGAATCAAAGCGGGTAAATCTCACTCTTTTCGTATTATGTATCTCGTTATACTGCTTCTGTATAATGCCCTGAATTCTGCCGACGGTCTTTCCGTCTCTCTCGGCCAAAAAGAACACGCTATCCGCGATCTTCTTGTCTCCGCCGTTTTTGATAAGCTTTTTTTCATCTGTGTAAAGCGGAGGAACAAAGCCGTAAACGCCGCGGTAAAGGCGGAGCGGAAATTCAATGAATTCCTTTATATCCTTTTTGCCTTTAACTTCTCTTATAGAAACCATAAGGTCAGATCTCCTAAAAATTATTCAAGCGGCTCGTCGTCGCGGCGGAGAGGAAGATATCCGTATCCCGCAAGCCAAGGACCGTTATGCGCTCCGCTTACAGGGGACATAATAACGCTTTCGTGGTTTGTCTTTATATCGTATTTCTGCTCGATCTCGCGGAGAATTCCGATCTGCGACGGGCCTGTGTAAACGTGCCAGAGCATATAGTCCTCGGGCGAGCGGTCGCCGATAATATCCTTCAATATCTCGCAGGTCCTCGCCATAGCCTTCTTAGGAGTTCTCACGCTCTCCAGCGCCACGCATTCACCCTTTTCGTTGAAGTGAACCACGGGGCAGATCTTGAGCATCTGACCCATAAACGCTTTGCCGCCCTTAAGTCTGCCGTTATAGATAAGATAATCAAGCTTGGCGTCGATGCCCATAAACACCTGGCGCTTCATCATCCATTCGATTTCCTTGAGTATCTCCTCGCTCGTCTTACCTGCATCAGCAAATTCCTTTGCCTTGACCGCAAGCATACCCTCGTTGAAGGTAGTGATCTTGGTATCAACCACGTGAATTTTGATCTTACCCTCATATTCGCGCGCAACGAGAGAAAGCTCGTTCCAAGTACCGCCGAGTCCCGAGCTTATCGCAAAAACGATGATCTCGTCATATCCTTCGGCAACCGCTCTGTCATAATGCTCACGGATCTCCTGCACGGTAGGCATACTCGTGTAGGGGAGATTATCCTTGGGGTTTTCAAGCTTTTCGAGCTCGGCGTAAAATTCAACGGGATCGAGGTCGAAGCCCTCAAGGTATTCCTTTCCGTTAAAATGAACGTGAACTCTTATTATGTCAATTCCGAGATTATGATATCTCTCGGGGGCGTATTCGATACAGCCCGTTGACGTACACATTATCTTAATACTCATTTCTATTCCTCCTTATGTGTTTTCGGTATTGTAAACGTTTTTATTCTTCGCGAGATTTAAAACGATACCGATAGTGTTCATAATTGACAGCTCGTTCGACGAGCCTCTTGCCTTGATAACGCTCTTTTTCGCGCCGAGAATGATGCCGCCGCCAAGCGAGCTTAAATCGTATTTCGCCATAAGCTGACCCGCAAGCGCCATATATTCCTTATTGCCCGTGGTCTTTGCGATCTTAACGACGTCTGTGATAATTCTCTTTGCGGTTCCCTCGGTTACCTTAAGCACCTGATTTCCCGCAAAGCCGTCGCAAACGAGCACGTCGCACGCGCCCGAGAGCGCGTTATTGCCCTCGATATTGCCAACGAAATTGAGGTCATCACAGCCTTCGAGAAGCGCGTGTGTCTCCTTAACCACCTTGTTTCCCTTGGTCTTCTCCGCGCCGTTTGAAAGCAAGCCAACACGGGGGGCTTCAAGCTTGTACATATTCTTCATAAAATCCGAGCCGAGATGCGCGAAATGAACGAGCATCTGCGGTGTGCAATCAATGGTCGCTCCCGTGTCAACGAGGCACACGAAGCCGCCGTTTTCGGCAGGCAAAATCGCCGCGAGCGCGGGACGGACTCTGCTCTCGCCCGACAGGTGCTTAAGAGCGCCCGTCATAAGCGCGCCCGTATTGCCCGCATTAACGATGCCGACGACGTCGTCTCTCTCGGCAGTGGTTTTGAGCGCTACCGCAAGCGACGAGTTCGGCTTTTCAAACAGAACAGCCGCCGCGGAATCGTAATTTGTTATAACCTCATCGGTATGTACGATCTCGTATCTGTCGGCAGGAATATTGTTTTCGCAGCAAGCCGCCAAGATCTCCTCGCTGTTACCAACGAGTATTATATCAAGGTCTTCATTTTTTTCAATGGCAAGTCCTGCGCCCTTTACCAAAACGGCGGCGCCGTTATCACTTCCCATTGTATCAAGTACAACAGTATATCTCATATCTGCCCCCTTATTCTATCGCAATAAAATAATCGTAAAGCTCCTGACCGCTCATATAAACCATTATTTCGTGGTCGGGGTATTTTTCCTCGATAACGTCCATTATCTCAACCCTGTCCTCGTGGCTTACGGAGTTACCCACGAAAAGATTGATGATCTCGTAATCGTCAATATCCTCGACGTTCTCGAGCATACCGAGAAGCGCCGCGTCGCGGCTGTCTGCAACCGCGCTTATCTCGCCGTCAACGATCGCTATATAATCGCCTTTCTTTATAGCTTTACCGCCAATAGTAACGTCGCGAACCGCCTGCGTGATCTCGCCTCCGACGATTCCCTTCGCCGCTCTCTCGGCGCTGTCCACGATGCTCTCAATATTCTCGATCGCAGGATTTATAACGGTCAGCGCGCCGTAGCCCTCCATAAGCGTATAAGTCGGAACTATATAAACCGTACTGTCTCTGTACATATCCGCCGCCTGCTTTGCCGCAAGCATTACGTTCTTATTGTTGGGGAGCACGATTATATTCTCGGCGTTGACCTCGTCAAACGCGCGGATAAATTCCTCGGTGGACGGGTTATCGGTCTGTCCGCCCGAAACGATTCCGTCAGCACCCATATCAGTAAACAGAGCGCACATTCCGTCGCCCGACGCTACCGCAAGCGTTGCAAGTCTCTTTTTCTTCTCTGCCTTGTGGGGCTTTTCCTCGCCCGAATGACCGAGCTCCATATTTTCTATTTTAACCGTCAGAAATTCACCGTATTTCTGCGCGATAGCAAGCGCATCGGAGGGCGTCATAATATGAACGTGCACCTTGACTATATCCCCTTCCTTGTACGCAACGATGCTGTTGCCGTGGGCGGCCTCAAGCTCGCGCACGATAGTCGCCGTATCAAACTCATCGGGATCGGTCTTATTGACCGTCAATCGAAGCAAAAATTCCGTGCAATAGCCGTATGCCATTACGCTATCTCTGGTAAATCTGTTAAAATCAAGCTCGACCGCTCCGCTTGCCTCGGTAAACTTATAAACCTCGGCGTTGTATTCGCCCGTAAGAGCGGAATACATACCGACCGCGATACAGAGATATCCCGCCGCGCCCGAGTCGACAACGTCCGCCTCCGCAAGCACGGGAAGAAGCTCCTTCGTTCTCTGAAGCGATCTCTCCGCTTCCTCAATGTGAAGCTTATAAAAATCCTCGATGGTTGACTCCGCGGTAATATTCTTCGCCGCGTATTCGGTGCTCTCACGGAAAACCGTAAGTATAGTTCCCTCGGTAGGATTTGACACGGACGCGTAGGATTTTGCAATACCCGTTCTGTAAGCCTCGGACAGATCAATAGCATTGACCGTATCATACTTGAGCAGAACATCCTTGATGCCCGCGAATATCTGCGACAAGATAACGCCCGAATTTCCGCGCGCGCCGAGAAGCAGCCCTTCCGCAAACTTTCCCATAATCGAGGATATGCTGTCCGACTCTTCCTTTATTACCTGCGACACGCCGCCCTCAAGAGTTTTCGTCATATTCGTTCCCGTATCTCCGTCGGGCACGGGGAAAACGTTAAGCTCGTTTATTTCGGCTGAATTGCTCTTTATATATTCGGCGCCGCCGATAAGCATATTCTTTAGTGTTTTTCCGTCAAGAATAATTGTACTCATTATCCAAATTCCTCTTATCCAATATTTTCAGATTAAAATGAAACGAGATCACGCCTCGCAGGGTCGTCCCTTTAAAAGATATGATCGGGTCTTATACTTCAATGTCATAAGAAGCTCGCTGGAACGCAAATATCCCGTCGCGATATAATTAAACTTATTCTTCAGGGTGACAAGAGTTCCCCAAAACTCGCATTTTCCCTGCTCGTCAACCGTTCCCGAGCACTCGTGCTCCTTGCCGAGCAAATACAGCATACCCTTAAGCTTTCCGTCACATATCGACACCTTGAGCTGACCGAGTCTCTCGCCTATCTCCGTTTGCAATACGATATTGTACATACGGTACATATAAATATCATCCATATATAAATGACCTCCTTAGCTTTCACACCGCCTTTATCATTTTAACATAATTTTGATAACAATAAAATGGTCAAATTATATGCTTTTGGGTAAAATTGAGTCGAAAATCACATATTTGATGGACAAATATCCGTAAAAGTATTGATTTTTTACACCAATTGATGTATAATGAGCGTAGATCAATTTAAGGAGAAGGAACGTGAAGCACGAAATTTCCAATCTTAAAACAAAGCAGGCTCTCTCCGCGGCGCTCAAAGCCAGAATGAGAAAAAAGCCACTTTCAAAAATAAGCATCACCGATATCGTGACCGAAAGCAACCTCAACAGAAAAACCTTCTATTATCATTTTACCGATATATACGACCTTCTTCGCTGGACGTTTCAGGAGGAGGCGCGCGAGATCGTTTCCACGTACGATTTTGCCATCGAATATACCGAGGTAATAATGTACGCCATGGACTACATAGAATCAAACGAATACATTATCAACTGCACGCTCGACTGGCTCGGACTTGAGGCGCTCAAAAGCTTTTTCTACGACGGATTTATCGAGCTTTCGAAGAACATAGTTGAAGCGCGGGAGAGTGTATCCGACCGCAAGCTCGACGAGGAATATAAAAAATTCCTTTGTATATTTCTCGCATCTGCCATCTCGTCCATTCTTTTTAAGTGGTTTTACGACAGATCCGCCGCCGATAAACAGACGATATGCAATATGCTCAAGCAAACGATCGAGGATACTCTCGACGGAATTTTCAAATAAACCCAAAAGGGTTGCCGAGTGCTCGGCAACCCTTTTTATATTTTATCGTTTTTCTTAAAAAATTCCCGCAAGCGCATCTCATATCGCTCACTTTCCACAGCATAGCACCGTCCGTGCGTCGCGCCCGGAACTATGAGCAGATCCTTCCTTGAGGCGCACGCCTCGTAGTTTTTATACGTCATCTCCACGGGAACGAATTTATCCGCCGTTCCGTGTATCAGAAGCAGAGGAATATCCGTTTCGGCGAGCGCATCAACTGACGAAAAATTACATTCAAGGCTCGTATATTTCTTGTACGCCCGATCGACCTTTCCCGAAATAAATCCGTACGGAACGTGAAGATTATTGTTTACCACGTGACGCCAGATCTCCTTTGGCGAGGTATAACCGCAATCGGCAATAATTCCCTTTACCGTTTTCGGCAGCTCAAGGTTTGACGCCATCATAACCGTGGTAGCGCCCATCGAAATGCCGAACAGATAAATATTAAGGCTATCGCTCTCCAGCTCGCTTATATGCTTCGCCCACGCAAGACAGTCATGCCTCTCAACGATACCGAAGCCCATATAATCGCCGCCGCTTGCATTCTGCCCTCTCTGCTCGGGATAAAGCACCGAGCAGCCGTTCTTTTCAAAAAACTCGGTAAATCCCGAAAAATCGTAATTCCAGGCGGATCTCCAGCCGTGCATAGCTATAATTATCCTCTTTGGCTTGCTTGCGCGAAAATAGTGTCCTACAAGCCTTGTTCCGTCAAAGGAGGTTATTTCCATTACCTCGTGTTCCTTATCGGCAAGCGCGCAAGCCGCCTCGCGCGTGCGAGCCGCCGCCTCGTTATCCCGCTTGCCCCCGCTTACGCGGCTTTTACCCTTAGCCACCTGCTCGGGAGTCGCTCTGACGATGGCGAGATCCGTAAGCCTCCTCGCCATAATGTTCCGCGCGGTAATAACGCCCGCAACACCGACACCTATACCCGCGCCGCCAATCAGCGCCTTTTTCCATTTCTTCATTTTTTCACCTCGCTGATTTTCTTGTCAGATCCCTTATATTTCAGGGAGCTTTTCTCTTGCCTTAAGTATTTCCGCGTCAGCAGGCGAATAATCGACCATTTTGCCGTCGTGGAATTTTTCGTACGCGTACATATCAAAATATCCCGTACCCGTAAGCCCGAAAAGGATCGTCTTTTCCTCTCCCGTCGCTTTGCATTCAAGTGCCTTATCAATAGCGACCTTAATAGCGTGTGAGCTCTCGGGCGCAGGGAGAATTCCCTCCACTCTCGCGAATTCCTCCGCCGCCGCAAAAACCTCGGTCTGCGGCAGGGATACGGCAGACATATATCCGTCATAATAAAGCCTTGAGAGAGTTGAATTCATTCCGTGATAGCGAAGTCCTCCCGCGTGGCTTGCCTCGGGAATGAAGCTCGAGCCCAAGGTGTACATCTTCGAGAGTGGGCAGACCATACCCGTATCGCAATAATCATAGGCATAAATTCCACGTGTAAAGCTCGGGCAGGACGAGGGCTCGACCGCGATAAACTCGCAATCAAGCTCGCCGCGCAGCTTCTCGCCCATAAAGGGAGCTATAAGGCCGCCAAGATTGGAGCCTCCGCCCGCGCATCCGATGATAATATCGGGTGTAATGCCGTATTTATCCATAGCAGCCTTTGTTTCAAGGCCGATTATCGACTGATGAAGCATAACCTGATTGAGCACGCTTCCGAGCACGTATCTATATCCCTCGCTCGTCTGCGCCGCTTCAACCGCCTCGGAAATCGCACATCCAAGGCTTCCCGACGTCCCCGGGTGCTCCGCGAGTATCTTTCGTCCTATCTCGGTCGTAGTCGACGGAGACGGCGTCACGTTAGCGCCGTAGGTTCGCATAACCTCGCGTCTGTGCGGCTTCTGCTCGTATGAGCACTTAACCATAAACACGCGGCAATCAAGACCTAAGTACGCGCAAGCCATAGAAAGCGCAGTTCCCCACTGACCCGCTCCCGTTTCGGTGGTAACACCGCGAAGTCCTTGATTCTTCGCGTAATACGCCTGCGCTATCGCGGAATTGAGCTTGTGGCTTCCGCTTGTATTGTTTCCCTCAAATTTATAATAGATCTTCGCGGGAGTTCCAAGCCTTTCCTCAAGACAGTACGCGCGCACCAAGGGCGATGGACGATACATTTTATAAAAGCTCAGAATTTCCTCGGGAATCGGAAAATACCTTGTACTCTCGTCAAGCTCCTGCGCAATAAGCTCGGAGCAAAAAACGCCCTCAAGATCCTCGGCGCTCATAACCTTATGCGTCACGGGATGAAGCAGAGGCGCGGGCTTATCCTTCATATCCGCGCGGAGATTATACCAAGCCTTTGGCATCTCGTGTTCTTCAAGATATATTTTGTAAGGTATTTTCTTTTCCATAAGGCATCTCCTACAAAAATAAATATATTAGTATTCTATCACAAAGGGGTATGCTTGTCAATGCAATTCGCAAAATTAGTTTAGTCAACTAAAGCGAGTACCCGTGAACACCCGATCACGCCTCGGGATCATCGAATTTACGCGTGTCGGTAGGACGGTGCTCGATGGGCTTCCATTTTACTCTTGAAAATATAGCCATAAACGTCGCGGGAATAAACGTCGCTATAAAGATCGGGAATGAGAACAGATATAAAATCACCTTTTTCGCGGGCGCTTTTATTCTCCTTCGCTCGCAGATCGCCGCCAAAGCCCCGACGAAAAGAAACAGAAAATATGCAGAGAGGAGACTCCCCGCCTCAAGCAAAAGAAGCGGTGTGAGTGCCGATATGTCCATAGCGAGAATAACGGCAGAAAAAATAATATTTACAAAGACGGCAGCCGTGCTTATGAAAAACGCGGGGGATATCGCCATTATCATATCAAAATTCGAAAATCCCCTTCCCCTAAAAAACGCCGAAAACAGCTTGAGTCCGTACTTTTTTAATATTTCAATATAACCCTTGCACCATCTTTTTCTCTGTCGGAGCGACTGCAAAAGGCCCGTCGGCTGCTCGTCATACACGATGGCGTCGTAGCAAAAGGCGACCCTCTCGCCCTGAAGCACGCAATCAACGGTAAACTCAATGTCCTCGATAAGACAATGGTGTACCCAGCCTCCGTTTTTTGCAATAATATCCGAGCAAACGTAAAATCCCGTGCCCGTTATCTCGCAGCTGACTCCAAAATGCTGCCTCGGATTATTAAGATGCCTTGACGCGCGCAAAAACCAAAGAGAGTAGCCCGCCGTTATCCAATTGTCCGCATAATTTTTGGAGTTGCGGTAGCACATAATTAGCCTGTTTCCCGCGGCCGCGCAATCGTTCATCGCGCTGACGTAATTCTTATCGAGGATATTGTCGGCATCCACCACGAAGTATCCGTCGTATGCAGAAAGCCCGACGCTCTTGCCGATCCCTTCAAAAAGATAAGTCAGGGCGTATCCCTTGCCTATATGCTCACTGTCAAACCTTTCGAACACACAAGCTCCGCGCGCTCTTGCGACGGCGGCGGTTTTATCCGTGCAGTTATCCGCAACGACGTATATATCAATAAGCTCGGCGGGATAGCTCTGCCGCAGAATACTGTCGCAAAGCTGGGAGATCACACTCTCCTCATCCCGCGCGGCAATACAAAACGCAAATTTCCGTGAGCTTCCCGCCTTTTTATACTTTTGCGGTCGAATGAACGTGCCCGCAAAAAGAAAGAATATCTGATATGAGTAGCAAGCAAGAAAGATAATGCCCGTCGCAATATTAAAGCTCTTCAATACGTCAAGCAAAGTCATTCCGCCGCTCCCCCGCCATTTTATTGCTTAAATCAGCGGAAGGCTTATCCGAACGATAAATTTGCCGCTCTCCTGAAGACTTGCGAAGCCGCCTCCGAGCTGCTCCATTATCTTCATACACGTCTTGATGCCGATGCCGTTGCTCTCGACTCCCGACGTATCCTCCGCTATGTAATTGGCAATAGAAATAACAAGATCGCCATTATCCGCGCGCATATCGACGTCTACCGCCTTTTCCCTGTGCGCATATTTGCCTATATTTGAAAAAATATTGTCTACTACTCTGTTAAAATAAATTGGGTCTATCCTTACCCTTGTATTCTGCACGTCAAAGCAGCAATTTACCTCGTAGCCCATCTCGGTCAGCAAAACACAATGCTCCTCGAGCATATGGCGCACGGTCACGTCGCCGTCAGCCTCAACGGAGCCAAGCTCAACGTCGCGCTTGCCAAAGACCAGAAAGTAAGAAAACATATCGTCCGACAGCTTTTTGAGCTTCAGCGCGTTCTGTCTGCACGCCTCAAGATATTCGTCGTTCGTAGGGTCGGTATTCTGAAGCTCCAAAAGCTCAAGATAACCGAGCATGACCGTAAGAGGCGTTCGTATATCGTGAGACATCGAGGTGATAAGCTCGGCGTTCGCCTCCCAAGCCTCGCGCTCCTTACTCATATTCTCGATAACCGCGTTTCTCATACTGTTGACGTCAGACGCGAGCTCCCCGATCTCATCGTGTCCCGCATCCTCAATGGGTATGTCCATCTCGCCCGCCTCGACCTTGCGAACCGTCCGCGCCAGCGCTCTTATTCTTCGCGTTACGTAATTGAAGTACAAAAGCATTATAACCATAAGCACGAGCAAGGATACAACGAGAGAGACCGCAAAAACGACGTTACTGAAAAATTCCTCCGCGCCGTCAACCACCGTCACGAGCAGCGTACCGTCAAGAAATGAAACGGGATACGCGTCAACGTTACCGTCAAGGATATCCTGAAGAGTCGCGTCATATTGCTTTTTGGCGTCCTCGGACAAAAAATCCTCGAAATTGCCGCCCTGCGTATCCTCGTCAAAATAAATAAGGTCTCTGTCCTGATAGAAAACGAGCTCGAGATGCTTGCTCGCCGTCCATTCGGATACGCGGTCAACGTCCTTGATGTAAAGGCGGTTTACGTTTATATATTTCTGGAGGTCCTCAACGTATTCCTGATTCTGATCTCTCAGCTCCTCCTCGGTCAGATTTTCGAAATGCCGCCACACCATAAATTCACCGACGCTATACATTCCAACAAAAATCGCGCCCGCAAGCAAAAGTCCGCCGAACATTACCACGAACAGCTTCAGCTTCAGAGAAAGATTTTCCTTTCTTGCAACCCTTTTACCAACTCTTTTCAAGCATGTACCCCCTTCCCCAAACCGTCTTTATAATTCTGGGTGAGGATGGGTCGTCCTCCAGCTTTTTTCGCAAATTAAGCATATTTACCATTACGTTATTCGAGCCCGAGCCAAGCGCGGCTTCACCCCAGACTGCCTCGTACAGAGTCGTGGTATCAACGACCTCGCCCGCGTGCTCGAAAAGATAGAAAAACATATCGCTTTCACGATCTCGAAGGTCTATCTTTGCGCCGCCTCGGTAAACCTCTCTCGCCTCGGCGTCAACCATAACGCCGCCCGCGAGACTGATCCTTGAATCGTGCTGCTTGCCCTTATAAACCATATATCTGCGAAGAAGCGCCTCGACCTTAATAATAAGCTCAACCGATGAAAAGGGCTTGACAAGATAGTCGTCACCGCCCGAAAGATACGCGCTTTCCTTATCGGAAACCAAGGACTTCGCGGTAAGGAAAAGGATCGGAGCCGTCGAGGTCTTTCTTATCTCAACGCTCGCGTCGATGCCCGACATTTGCGGCATCATAATATCCATTATGACAAGGTCGATATCGTCACGAAGGACTGCCTCGACCGCAGATATTCCATTACTTGCCTCAATTACCGAATACCCTTTTTTCTGGAGGAGCAAGCGAACGATCTTTCGTATATCCGCCTCGTCGTCAACCACCAGAATTTTTGCCATTTCGTTTTCCAAATGCTTTTACCGTTACCCTTTGAAATTATAAGAGCATACTCTTACTCGTATATTATAGCACACAATGAGCGCCTTTTCAACAATTACGGATAATTTTTTATAATATTTAAGAAATAAAAACGCCGTGAGGACCTCGGTCCTCGCGGCGTTTGATATGAAAATTATTCCTCGGAGTCGGATTCCTTTCGGTGTTTATCCTTATCCTTATCCTTATCCTTATCCTTATCCTTATCCTTATCCTTATCCTTGTCCTTATCCTTGTCCTTTTCCTTGTCCTTTTCTTCCTCATCATCTTCGGGAACGAAAGGAACGTAGACAACCGTAGTTTCCTCAATTCTTCTGCTCTTCACGAGTGTCACGTGAACGGAGAGCTCGCCCGCCTCGATCTCGAAATCGGCTCCGTCGTCGGGAACCTCACCGAGAAGTCCGCAGATATAACCGCCAAACGTATCGTAATCGGCAGTAATCTCCTCGTCAAACTTATAGTCAAGCGCCTCCTCGACCTCGTCAAGCGTAGCCTCGCCGCGAATCCTCCATGTGTTCTCGGCAACCTCCTCGACAGCCTCGAGCTTCTCCTCCTCGTCGTCCTCAACGAGATCGCCCACGATGATCTGCAGGATATCTCGCATAGTTACGATACCGCTCATTCCGCCGTATTCGTCAACCGTAATAGCAAAGTGAACGCCCGATTCTCTCATCTTTCTGAAAAGAATATCCGCCTTAACGCTCTCGGGAACGAAGGTAGGCTTCTTTATCGCGTTCTTCAGAATGTTTTCTCTGGTTCTGTCCTCCATACGGAGATATTCCTTGGAATCAAGGATACCGACGATATCGTCGCTATCCTCACCGCAAAGAGGGTAATAGTTGAATCTCGTGGAATAAATGATCTTATCCCAATCCTCAACGCTATCGTCCATATACAGAACCTCGACCTCGGTTCTGTGAGTAAATATTTCATTTACCGAAATGTCGTTGAACTCAAATACGTTCTGTATCATTTCGCTTTCGTCGGAATCGATAGTTCCCTTCTCACTGCCCGCGTTGACCATCATCTTGATCTCATCCTCGGTAACCTCCTCCTCTTTGTTGGGGTCTACGCCAAACATACGTAGAATTCCGTTAGTGGAGGCGGTAAGAAGCCAGACGAGAGGCGCGAAGATCTTCGATATAATACCAAGGAAGCCCGCAAGAGCCAGCGCGATCCGCTCGGCATTGTTCATAGCGATCTTCTTGGGGATAAGCTCACCGAACACTATGCTTATGTAAGAAAGAATAAGCGTAATACCAATAACGACTATTTTCTCAAGCACGGCGTAATCAATATTCGCGCCAAGGCGCAATATCCAATTCGTAATAGCGTCGGAGAAGCTTTCCGCAGCGAACGCCGAACCCAAGAATCCCGCAAGGGTGATAGCGACCTGAATGGTTGCCAAAAACTTGGACGACTGCGCCGTAAGCTTTTTAAGCTTCTTTGCCTTTTTGTTGCCTTCCTCGGCAAGCTTTTCAATTTTTGTTTCGCCCATCGAAACGACGGCGATCTCGGCTGAAGCGAATATCGCGTTCAGCGTAATAAGTACTATCTGTAAAATTATAGGGCCTAAATACATAACTAAAGTATCTCCTTACACACAATAAATCTTTTTTAACTTAATTTAAGCTTTAAATAAACGCAAAAAAGGGAGGCTACAGAATTGCAGTCTTTCCCTCAGTCATCAATATGGATTTTTATTTAAAGCTGTACTGTGTGTATTGAAACTACACCCGTCCGCGTCCATTCTGATCCTTTCTTTTCTATTTCGGGACTGATAACAAGATAAATTAAGCCAAATACGGCCGAGATCCCGAACTCAAGGCGCTTTACTCACTTCGCTTTGCTAAGATATTACCGCCTTGTCGTATATTATACAACAAAAATATTGTTTTGTCAATACTATTCCATATTTTTATAAAATATGCGGCCTATTAACAAAAATAAGCCGCATAAAATTATTTCTTGCCGAAAAAACCGCGCTTTTTGGGGGGCGCGTCGGAATCGGGATAGGTCTGACCGAGAAAATTCAGGTGTCCCTTCCCTTTAAGTCCCATGCTGTAACCGAAAAGCACGGTAAGAAGCGAGGGAACCGTTATTACAAAATATGACACGGGAATTGACGCGAACGTCCAGTCACCCGCGCACTTTATCGAGAGCAGACCGTTATACTCGCCCTCAAGAATAAACGCCGCAACTCGAGAGATAAACACCATATTTCCGAAAAATTCAATATGCTTGAAGAAATAGCCCACCGTAAAGCAGATCGCAATAACAAGATTTATGCTGTTTGCGAGAAGCCACATAAGAACGGGTATCTTCATATCCTTTTTCATTTTTCCGCAATCAATGGAGATCTTATCGTTCGCACCGACTCCCCACGCGACCGTGTACTGCAAAAACAGATAAAACGCTATGGAGAGTATGCTCGTAATGATGGCAAGAGGTCGGCTGCCCATCATTGAGGACGCGAGAGTAAGAGTGAGTCCCAAGAGCGAGATAGCAAACTGATTTAAAAACAGTCGCACGCTCTCATAGGAATATTTTTCAAAAAACTTTTTCATCGGGGGTATCCTTTATTTCATGATCTTCTGCGAGCGAATATCAGTGCCAACGAAAGGCAGGATCACGTATTCACCGAACACGCGGCTGGTGATTCTGTCCCAATATCTCTTGCGGAACTCGTCCTGCGAGAGATTTGTGCTGATAACCGTTTGCTTTTTCTTGTTAAGTCTTGTGTTTATTACGTTATATAGACACGAGGTCGTGAACTGATTTGCAAGCTCGGTACCGAGGTCGTCAATAATGAGCAGGTCGCATTCGGTATACTTTTCAAGGTCGCCGTCACTGCCCACGACGCTTCCGTTGCCAAATCTATTATATTCGAAATCAGACAACATTCCCTGCGCGCCGCAGTAATAAACGTCGTATCCGCGCTCGATAACCACGCCCGCGATCGCGCTCGACAGGTGTGTCTTGCCAAGTCCCGTTCCGCCGAACATAGCGATATTGCCCGAGGTCTTGGAATCAAATTCGTTGGCGTAATTATACAGAAGCTTGTACACCATGCTCATTCGCTTGAACGCTTCGGGAGTCTGCTTGTAATAGTCGAGAGAAAAATTCTCAAAGCTCTGCGTCTTAATAAGATCGCTCATACCCGAGCTTTCAATTCCCGCCTCGATAAGCTTACGTCTCATACAGGAGCACATTTTATTATCAATTGCCCCCGTGTCGCCGCACTTCTCGCACTCGTACTTTATATCCGTAAAGTCACGGGAATAACCCGCCGCCGCGAGCAGCTCGCGCTTTTTCTCCGTGAGCAAAAGGTTCTTTTCCTTTGCCGCATCAAGCATTTGCATATCGTCTCGCATAGCCGCTTCCATAATTTCAAGACCCACAAGCGAAAGCTCGCGATCAATTTTTGCTATCTCGGGAACAGCCAGCTGCGCCTCTGCGCGTCTCATTCTCGCATTTTCCTCGGCACGGAGATATTTGCCATTATATTCTTCTTTGATCTTTATGTAATTTGCTCTGTTAAATCCCAAATAAATTCCCTGCCTTTCGACGCTCTCCCGCGCCTTTTATTTTTCCCCGAGACTGCGACGCACCGCCGCCTCAAAGAACTCGTCGGTCTCAAAGCTCGAGCCCGCGTCTGCCGTATCCTTGTTTTTATACGATGCCTCGATCTGCTCGATAGTAAGAAGTCCCTCCGCGTGCCATCTCTCGATAACAGAATTTGCGTAATGCAAGGAGGGCTTGCCCGTAGCGTCGCAGGTCACCTCGTACGCCTTTTCTATTACCTCAATGGGGCACTTCATATCGTGAACCCACGCGGATATTTCTCTCTTTTCCTTCGTCGTAAGCGCACGCGCGCCTATACCGAAAATTTTGCGGATATTACCCTCGATAGAAGCAACCGCCTCTCTTCTTCCAAGCTCCTCCGCAAGAGCCGCCGCGCTCGTGATCCCCATATCGTAGAGAGCGATCGCCGTCTTTTCAACGTAATGCAGCGTTTTCTTTCCGATCTCCGCGCAGTGCTTGAGAAGCATCAGTATGTATTCGTTTTCAAGTCTGAGATAATCCGCAAGACCGAGAAGAACGTTAACCTCGTGAACGGTAAATATCTTACCGAGTATCTGCTGACCCTCGGTGATCAGGAGCGCCACTCCCTCTCTCTGCTCAAGTATTACCGCAAGCTCCTTTGCGGTGTACTCTGGAAGCTTATCGGGTCTTGCCGCCTTCTTTTGCTCAAAGGCCTTGCTTTCATTGCTCTGACCCTCGGACTCCTTTTTCTTTTCCGCGATCCGAGATCCTGCAGCGCGCGGATTTCCGTCTTCGCTTACGACTATACCCGCGCCGCGCCAGAATGCAAGAGACATATTTACCTCGTCAGAAGAAAATCCCGTAGCCGCCGCAATTTCCTCGACCTCACATTCGCCGCCCGCCGCGCAAATATAAAGAATAGTCTTTACGTCGCAGAGCCCCGCTCTGTCAAGTGACGATACAAGCTCGCACGGAATTGCCGCCGCGCGTGTTCCATAATTCAACTTAAATTTCATTATCCGTCACACAGGTAGGACTTATTTGCCTTCCTTCTCCGCCTTTTCATTGAGCATTGTGGCGATCTTGTAGTTAAGTATCATAAGCGAGTCGCCAAGATGTACGTTCTCAACAATAACGTCGCTGCCCGAATATTCAAGCTCAACGCCCATATAGTTCCAAAGGCCCTTGATACCGCAAGCGACAAGTCTGTCGGCAACCTCCTTCACCTTTTCCTTGGGAAGCGTAAGAACCGCGATATCCACGTTATTCTTCTGGCAGAAGGATTCCATCTCGTCCAAGGAGTGAATGGAAACGCCCGCAACCTCACGGCCGACCATACCCTCACCCGAGTCGATCATACCAACGATGTCAACGCCTCTCTTTTCAAACATAGAAAGGTGAACGAGCGCGCGGCCAAGGTCGCCCGCGCCGATAATAACCGCCTTATAGCCCTCACCGACACCAAGGATCTCACTAATTCTTGTAAAAAGATAGTTTACGTTATAGCCGTAGCCCTGCTGACCAAAGCCGCCGAAGCAGTTAAGGTCCTGTCTTATCTGGGATGCGGTCACGTTCATAAGTTCCGCAAGCTCACCCGAGCTGATCCTCATCTTGCCCTGCGTGATAAGCTCACGGAGATATCTGTAATAACGTGGCAGTCTTCTGATAACCGCCTGGGAAATATAAGGCTTCGATCCCTCTGCTGCAACGTCCATTGTTTCCTTGTCCATCTCGTTGATCGTCATTTTTTGCTTCTCCTTTTTATGTTTGATTTCTTTGTATGCTTTGCCAAATTTTTTTGCTGTTTTAAAATCAGATTATCCGTCCGTCCCCTTGTTTTCCACAAGCGGTTCGTCCCCGAGGTTTTCCACACATTCCACAGGTTTTCTAACAGAGATTATTGTAAAATAAGGGGTCAATATGCGTTCTTCTCAAAAATTTATCGAATTATGCAAATTTTTATTTATATGGGCTTGACTTTTCCACACCTTGTTGAAAACTCCTGTTGAAAAGCCGCGTTCCGCACGAGTCTGCAAAAAGTCTTATTTTACAAGGATTTTCGCGCTTTGTCTATTTTGACGGGTCAGTCGTCAAGCGCCGAAGCGTTAAGCGAGGTGTCGGCAAAAATGCCCGCCTCAAATTCAAAGCTTCCCGCCGCCGCTATCATAGCGCCGTTGTCTCCGCAAAGCGCAAGCCTCGGGAAAACGAATTTGACTCCCTTTTTCTCGCAAAGCGCCGTAAGTCTTGCGCGAAGATGAGAATTTGCCGCGACGCCGCCCGCCATAACGAGCGTTTTGTGACCCGTGAGCTCAAGCGCGCCCCCGACCTGCCTTTCAATGCCCGTCACTATCGCGTTCGTATAGGAGGCCGCAAGGTCGGCGCGGTTTATTTCCTCTCCCTTCTGGGTCGCGGAGTTTATGAAATTGAGCGCCGCGGTCTTGATTCCGCTAAACGAAAAGTCAAGGCTGTCGCGCACTGCGGGGCTCGGGAATTTTATAGCGTCGGGATCACCCTCGTGCGCGAGCTTGTCCATCTGCGCGCCGCCCGGATAAGGCAAGCCTATCACTCTGCCTATTTTATCAAACGCCTCTCCTACCGCATCGTCACGGGTTGAGCAGATGCTTTTGAAGGTTCTGTAATCCTCAACCGAGAACACGTTCGTGTGTCCGCCCGAAACCACGAGCGCGAGATACGGGGGCTTCAGCTCCTCGTCCTCAAGATACGCCGCCGCGACGTGTCCGTTTATGTGGTTTACCGAAATGAGCGGAATATCGTTCGCAAACGCCAAGGACTTTGCGAAATTCACGCCGACGAGCAGCGCGCCGATAAGTCCCGGATGAGTAGTTACCGCGATACAGTCTATCATATCGAGCGTAACGCCCGCGACCTCAAGCGCCTCGTAAGTAATTCTTGAGATCGCTTCAATATGCGCTCGACTCGCGATCTCGGGAACTACGCCGCCGTAGAGCCTGTGCGTTTCTATTTGTGATGCGATAATGTCGGACTTGACGGTAAATTTTCCGTCAATTTTTTCAACGACTGAGACCGACGTCTCATCGCACGAGCTTTCCATTCCTAATATTAACATACCGTGTCCTTACTTTATTTCACATATCATAATAAGCGCGTCCTCGGTGGGCTTTGTGTAAAAATCCTTGCGCTTACCCGTAACCTTGAAGCCGAGCGAGGAATAAAGTCCGATCGCCGCCTTATTTGATTCTCTTACCTCGAGAGAGATTGTATTAAGTCCATTATATTTTGCATGCTTCTTGAATGCTTCCACGATAGCTCTGCCGTAGCCAAGCCGTCTGTAATCGGGATGAGTCGCAATATTCGTTATCTGTCCCTCGTCCACTACGCAAAGCATTCCGCCGTAAGCGCAAACGATTCCGTCGGCGTGGCAGACCATACCCATGCCAATTCCCTCTTTTGTGAGGAGCTCGAGGCTATTCTCGCTCCACGGAGAGCCAAAGCACATTTTCTCAAGGCTCGCAACCCCCGAAATATGCTCGGCGGTCAATCTCTCGGGATATATTCTCTTTTTCTTTTCTTTGATTTCCGACATTTTTTACCTCAATATCCAAACTTGCCCGAAAGCGAATCGTCGTTCTCTACCCAATCGGTTACGTTTATAACTCTGTAATCATCCTTGGTGTCGCGAATAACCACCTTCTCAATGCCTGCATTGATAACCATACGCTTACACATCATACAGCTCGAGGTGCCGTCGTAAAGGCTGCCGTCCTTGGGGTTTACGCAAACCATATAGAGCGTAGATCCAAGCATCAGATCGCGGGGAGCGGCAATTATTGCGTTCGCCTCGGCATGAACCGAACGACACATTTCATATCTCTCGCCTCTCGGTATCCTGAGCTCGTCTCTTATGCAGAAGCTTATATCAGTACAGTTCTGTCTACCGCGGGGCGCGCCATTATATCCTGTGGAGATAATAACGTCATCCTTTACTATTATAGCGCCAAACTGACGGCGCATGCAAGTGCCGCGTTCTGCAACCGTCTGCGCTATATCAAGATAATAATTATCCTTTGAAACTCTCATTTTACACCTCGCAAATCCACTCTGGGGCATAAGCCTTATTTACATAGTTATACACAATAATTATACTATGCTTTAATAAAAAAATCAAGGGCTTTTGACAAATAATTATTTATCGCGTGAAAAATTCGTCTTTTTCGACACGCGCGGCAAAATTACAGCATAAATTACTAATATAAGGCTCGCCCTTATAATTTATCCGAAAGGACAAACAAAAAATGTCTCAAAAAAACAAGCTCCCGCAAATATCCGCAATATGCTCGGCGCACATAGGCTCTCATACCCTTGCAATAAAAGCGCAACGGGCGCTTGAGCAATATAAAATTCAATCCTCGGTAAGCAAGACCACCACCAATAGCGGATGTGTTTACGTTGTAAACTTCCCGTGTGTGTACCGTGAGAATGCGGAAAACGTTCTAAGCTCCGTCGGTATCAAGATCAAGGGGTATCTATAAGGCGTCAGCGTATGAAAGCAATATATTTCGACAACGCGGCTACCACGTTCAGAAAGCCGCAGAGGGTTTATTCCGAGACCGACCGCGCGTTCAGAAAATTCTCGGCGAACAGCGGACGCGGCTCACATTTTCTTTCCATCGCGGCGAGCGAAAAAATCTTTGAATGCCGCGAGGCTGTCGCGGATATGCTCGGCGCATCGCCCGAAAATATAATATTTACCTTTAACACGACCTACGCCTTAAATATGGCGATCAAGGGCGTCGCCGCCCGAGGCGACCATTTTCTTATCAGCAATCTCGAGCATAATTCCGTGCTTCGCCCCGTCCACAAGCTCAAAGCGGACGGAATAATTGATTACGATATTTTTGATGCGTATTCTTATGTCGGCGTGCCGACCCAAAGGATCATCGACGAGCTTGAAGGCAAGCTTCGCCCGAGCACAAAATGCCTTATCTGCAATCACACCTCAAATATCTGCTCGTATTCTCCGCCCATATACGAGATCGGCAGATTCTGCCGCGAGCACGGTATTATTTTCATAGTCGACGCGGCGCAGGGCGCGGGACACACGCCCATTGATATTAAAAGGAACAATATTGACATTCTCTGCGCTCCGTCGCACAAGGGGCTTTACGGCCCGCAAGGGCTTGGGGTTATGGTGCTTGGCGAAAACATTCTGCCCGACACTCTGCTCGAGGGCGGAAGCGGTGTCAATTCCTTGATCTACGAGATGCCCGACGAGCCGCCCGAGAGATACGAGGCGGGAACACTTCCCTGCTATTCTGTCTGCGGGCTTTGCGAGGGTGTAAAATTCATCGGGCAATACGGCTACGAAAGCATTTCACGGAAGGAAAGCTTTCTATGGAGCAGACTTTACCGCGAGCTTTGCGATCACAGATCAATCAAGATCTACGACAGAGAGCATCGAGGAAGCATCTTTCTGTTCAATATTCTCGGCAAATCGTCAAGTCTTGTAGGCGAGCTGCTCTCGGATCGCGGAATTTGTGTGCGAAGCGGTTATCACTGCTCCGCTCTGGCTCACAAGACTCTGCGAACGGACGACGACGGCTGCGGCGGCGCGGTACGCGTCAGCTTTTCGGTTTTCAATACCGCTGACGAGGTGGATATTTTAGCAAGGGAGATACTGAGGATAGCGAAATAAAAAACCGCTCGCGGATGCGAGCGGTTTAAATGTTTAGATAAGATTTGCGCCAAAAATGTCAGCCTACTGAATAATCAACTTCTCCCAAAGCTCAGTCATATACGCGTGAATCTCGGGGGAAAGCGTATTGAGATCGCGGTAAGCATTCTTGTTAAAGCTTTCCTTGAAATCAAAATTCGAGGGGTAAATTACGTCCATTACCTCCTGCTTTTCCTCGGGAGTGAGATCCGAAAGATAATCGGAATTTTCAAGAACCGCGGTGTTGGGAGTTCCGTAATACAGATAATCCGCAAGAGCGGTTCCCGCCTCCACGCCGAGAATAAAGTTGATATACGCCTCGGCAGCCTGCTTGTTTCGGCAGGTCTTGGGGATACACATTGCATCAACGAAAACGTTTGTGTTATCGGGTGTATAGCAACGAAGATCAACGCCGTCGACCTGATTGTCAAGCATCGTAAAATAGTCGCCCGCGTAATACGCGCCGATAGCCGTTTCGCCAACCTCCATAAAGTTATAGATCTCATCCATAACTCTGCCGTAGATGATGTCCTGCTGCTGAACGAGCTTGTTATACGCTCTGTCCCACTCGGATTTATCGGTAGTATTTACGTCAATTCCGAGATTATACATAGCGATACCGAATGCATCGCGCGAGTTGTTGAACTGCAAAATGCCCGCGTCACGATACTTTTCGCTCCACATGACCTCCCAGCCCATTTCCTCAACGTCCGCAGGGTCAACCACGGCGGCATTGTAAATAATACCGATAGTCGAATAGGTATAGGGTACGCTGTATTTGTTTTCGGGGTCATAGTAAAGATTCTTGAAATCATCACCGATATTCTTATAGTTGGGAATATTATCGAAGTTGATCTCAAGGAGCATATCGTTATTTACGAAATAGTCGATCATATAATCCGACGGAATTACAATGTCGTAGCTCACCGCGTTAGCCTCAAGCTTTGCGCGCAGCTCCTCGTTAGAGGAAAACATATCGTAATTTACACGGATCTTCTGGCCGTAGGTTTCTTCATACCAGATCTCAAATTCACGGTTGAGGTCATAACCGTCCTCATCCTCGGAGAGCGGCATATATTCGCCCCAGTTGTACACGTTGAGCACGATGGTATCGCCCGAGGGTTTCCCCTCCTCACTATCGCAGGACGGAAGAATAAGCGTTGTCGGTAAAACAAGCATTATTATGAGAACAAAAATCAAAAGCTTTCTTTTCATTTTGACTCCGCCTCCTTCCTCGCGCCTCTCATCCTCATATTCTGCTGACGGCGAAGCTTACGCTCGTGCTTTGCGAGCTTTGCTTTAAGTCGCTCGTCGCGCGTTCCCGTGAAATTGGAAATAAGCAGGAGAACGAGAATAATGATGAATATAATGGTTGCAAGCGCGTATATCTTGGGGGTCACTCGCTTCTTTGTCATACTGTAAATAAGAAGCGGTAACGTCTGGAAGGAGCTTCCCTTTGTAAAATAGCTGATTACGAAATCGTCGAGCGACATTGTAAACGCCATTATCGCTCCCGACATAACGCCGGGCATTATCTCGGGGAGCTCGACCTTAAAGAAGGTCTGCAAGGGTGTGCAGCCGAGGTCGAGAGCCGCCTCGGGCAGAGACTTGTCCATCTGATTTATCTTCGGCAGAACCGACATAATAACGTAAGGCAAGCCGAACGTCACGTGAGCGATAAGCATAGTCCAGAAGGAAAGCTTATCCGCAAGACCGACCATTGAACCCACGAACACGAACATAAGCATAAGAGATATACCTGTGATAATATCGGGGTTTATCATAGGAATGTTCGTGGTCGTCATAACGAGATTTTTAAGATATTTACTTCTCATCTTGCCAAGGCCGTAAGCCGCAGCAGTGCCCATAACGGTTGCGATCGCCGCGCTCGTTACGGCAAGAATGAGCGAGTTCTTCAGGGCGTTCAGGGTCTCCGCGTCGTTCAGGAGAACTCCGTACCATTTAAGAGAAAATCCCGAGAATGCCGCGGTACTGTTACCCTCGTTGAAGGAGAACACAATAAGGACCAGCATTGGCGCGAACAGGAACGCCATTACTACAGAAATAATAATTGTTGATAAAAATCTATTCTTTTTCATTATGGCATAAGTCCTCCTTCACTGCTGTCCGAAAACTTATTCATAATAAACATACCCACAAGCAGAATTACCATAAGCACGAACGAAAGCGCCGCCGCAAGATGCAGGTTGTTCGCCAAGAACTGCGCTTCGATCGCGTCGCCGATAAGATAAAACTTACCGTTACCGAGCTTCTGGGATATGTAGAAGGTGGAGATGCAAGGCACGAACACCATAGTGATACCCGAGATCACGCCCGGCATACTAAGAGGAAGAATAACCTTTCTCCATACGCCGAACGCGTTGCATCCAAGGTCGCTCGCCGCCTCAACAAGACGGTGATCAAGCTTCGTCATGACCGAATAGATCGGAATTATCATATAAGGCAAAAAGTCATATACCATACCGATAACGACCGCCGCCTCAGTACCGATGATTCTTACCGCGGGAAGTCCTATTCCCGTCAGAATTCCGTTGAGAATGCCCTTGTTCATGAGAATGACCATCCACGCGTACGTGCGGATAAGGAAGTTCATCCACATAGGGAGCATAATAAGCATCACGAGTATCTTCTGTGTTTTCGGCTTTGTCTTAGACATACAGTATGCCATAGGATAGCCGATAAGGAGAGATATAGCCGTCGCGATGAGCGCAAGCTTTACCGATCTCCAGAACACCTTGAGATACGCGGGAGTAAAGAACGCCGCTACGTTGTCAAGCGTAAGCACAAATCTTCCGTCAACGTCCTTCGTAAACGCGTAATACGCCACGAATACAAGCGGAATTACAATAAACAGCGCCGACCAGAAAATATGGGGGGCTGCCGCAAATTTCTGCAGAATCGTACGGTTATCCGAGCGAGGTGTCTCGGGCTTTGACTGCTTTCTTGAAGGTTTCATCAAAGCTCCTCCTCGTCAATAACGTCGGAGAGATGCTCAAGCTCGTCGGAGAAGGACGAATAGTCACCGAACATTCCCGAGAACTCGGACTTCTTCATTACGTGAATAGCGTCGGGCTCGATATAAAGGCCTATAACCGCGTCGGGAGCGACGTAGTCGGTCGTCTGTATCATCCACTTGAAGCCGCCGATGTCCACGATGATCTCATAATGTACGCCCTTGAAGGTAACGCTCGTTACAACGCCGCGAAGCATTCCCTTCTCTACGGGAACGACGTCAACATCCTCGGGACGAACCACGATGTCTACCTTCTCCATAGGCTCAAAGCCCGCGTCAAGACAGTCGAACGTATGACCCGAGAATTTAGCCTTATAATCCTTTATCATAACGCCGTCGAGAATGTTCGACTCACCGATAAAATCGGCAACGAAGGCGTTCACGGGCTCGTTGTAAATATCCGTGGGAGTGCCTACCTGCTGAATTCTGCCGTTTGCCATAACGACAACGGTGTCGGACATAGAGAGGGCTTCCTCCTGGTCGTGTGTTACGTAAATAAACGTAATACCCGTCTTCTGCTGAATGTTTTTAAGCTCAGTCTGCATATCCTTACGAAGCTTCAGGTCAAGCGCGCCGAGAGGCTCATCGAGAAGCAAGACCTCGGGCTCGTTTATAAGAGCGCGCGCGATAGCAACTCTCTGCTGCTGACCGCCCGAGAGC
>CAZMKU010000011.1:0-25508 GCA_964567085.1 uncultured Clostridium sp. | reverse complement strand
GTCGTAGGTGTGGTTGTAAACAACGTCCATAATAACGCCGATGCCCGCCTCGTGCAGAGCCTGAACCATCGCCTTGTATTCTCTGATTCTCACCTCGCCGTTGTAGGGGTCGGTTGAATAGCTGCCCTCGGGCACGTTGTAGTTCTTGGGATCATAGCCCCAGTTGAACTGGCTGTCGGGATCTGCCTCGTCAACCGTAGCATAGTCGTAAACGGGGAGGAGATGGACGTGAGTTATGCCGAGCTCTACGAGGTAGTCAACGCCAACGCTCTGACCGTATTCGTTTACGAGTCCGCGCTCGGTAAACGCGAGATATTTGCCCTTGTACTCCGAGGATTCGATCTTGTTGGAGAAGTCTCTTACGTGTACCTCCCAGATGATAGCGTCAGAGTAGCTTGTAATTCCCGTTGAGAAATCCTCGCCCCAGCCTTCGGGGTTGGTGAGGGAAAGGTCAACGACCATACCGCGATTACCGTTGAGGCCCGCTGCCTTTGCGTAGGGGTCAACCGCCTCCTGCGTTCCCACGGAGGTGGTTACCGTGTAAGTATAATAAGTGCCGTGGCCGCATTCCGCGGTGTAGGACCAAACGCCGCGTTCGCCCTTTACCATATCAACGCTTGAGTAAGCCTCGCCGCCGTTGCCCGCGGAGAAGAGGTTGAGAACGACTCGGGACGCCGTGGGGGCCCACACCTTGAACGTGGTCGTATCTCCGTTTATGATAGCGCCGAGATCGTCGCCGTCGTAAGTGTAGTTTTCAATGAATTCGTCGGAGTCGAAAACGTCGGTGGGAACTACCGCTCTCTCGCCGTAGTCCTCGATCACCACTCGGTAATTCTTGGAGATATCAAGCGTTTCCTCAAGCTCGATAATGCCGCTCGTTGCTTCCTTGCCCATATTCGTAATGCTGAGCACGGTAAGCTCGCGGTCGCCCTCGTATACCTTGACCTGACTGTATTTTGTTATAGCGGTCTTGGGGGTAATACTGTATTGAATGTGATTGAAGTCCGTCATTCCCGCAAGCGTGAACTTTTTGATCATAGTAAGTGTCTTGCCTCCGTCGTTGCTGGAATACTGCGCGGCGTCGCCGCTCTTTAAGTAAATGAAGGTTTCCTTGCCTTCTATAATTGCAATTCTGTCCTCGCTCGTTCCGTCCTTGGTAGCGGTACCCCATGATGAGCCGCCGGGCTCGGAGCAATCCGTACGAACTATAAAGCCTATCTGCTCGATGTCCTCGGGAACGTTGATCACGACCTTTGCGCCGTAGTCGCAGGGATGCATAATGTATCCCGAGCCCTCCTTGCCGTCCCACCAAGCCCAGATGTCACAGTTTTCGATAACACCGGGGTGAGACCAATAAAACGTGATCTGATTGTAGCCATCCTCCATAGGAATGGTATATTCGCCCTCGGGAACAGTCCAACCGCCGTCGGTCGTGGACTCTTCTTCGTTGCCGTCGCTCTCGGGAGCGGTCGTGACGGGGTCTTCTGCGCCGCCCGTTGTGGCGTCGCCGCCGTTCGTGTCAGGCTGACTGCAGGCGGTAAGTAAAAGGGACAAAACCATAATTATGGTTAGTAAAAGGGAAATAATGCGTGGATTTGCTCTTTTCATAATGTACCTCACATATATAATAATTTATTTAATTACTTCTATTTAATTACTTCTTTACGGGGCCTGTTGATTCGCGGAAAATTGATTCCGTATGAATGGTCACGCGCTTCGTTTTGTTGCCCTTGATCGCTTGACGGAGAAGCGTAAAGGCGTTCTCGCCGAGAGTTGTGAAGTCCTGCTTTACGGTCGTCAGGGCGGGCGAGAAGTATCTCGCTACGTCAAGGTTGTCAAATCCGCTGACCGAGACGTCGTCGGGAACGCTGAGCCCGTGCTTTTTAAGTCCGTTGATAAGACCGATGGCAATAAGGTCGGACGCGCAAACGACCGCCGTTACGCCAAGCTCGGCAAAATAGTCCGCGGCGTCCAAGCCGCAGCTCTCCGTGTAGTTGCCGTAGCGCACGTAGCTGCTGTTGAATTCTATATCTCCCTCGATAAGTCCAATAAGGTATCCCGAAAAGCGCTCGCGGGTGACGATTGCCTCGCGGTCGCCCCCGAGGAACCCGATCTTGCGGTGTCCGAGGCTTATGAGATGCTCGACGATGTCCGCTATCGAGTTGATATTATCGCTGCTGATACAGGCAACCTTGGGGTTTTTAACGTACGAGTCCATCAGCATCGTTGGAATATTAGTTGATTCAAGCTCCTTGATAATGGCGCTGTTCAGCTTGGTGCCGAGGATCATCAAGCCGCAAAAATTATTCTCCTGACACAGCTTTTTGAGGTCGGGAGGGTTCTTGTCGGAGCAATGCTCAATAATTACCTCGTAATGATACGCGTTTGCCGCCTGCTGGAAGCCCGTGAGTACGGGATAGCCGACCTGCGAATTGCTCTGCGAGTCCATATTTTCAAACAAAATACAAATGCGCTTGGACTCCTGATTGCGATGCAGTGAAAAGCCAATCGACTTTGCGTAGTTGTTCACGCGTTGACGCGTCTCCGCGCTGATGTCGGAGGCGTTATTGAGCGCCTTTGAGACCGTGCTGGCGGAAAGACCGAGCACGGATGCGATTTCCTTGATCGTCATTTTATATCTCCCCGTGATTTGTTTTCGAAACGTGAGCCGTCAATTTTAGAGTATTTTTGCAGACTTCTCATTATCCCTGCTTCTATTATAACATAGCTTTTGGAATTTTTCAATCACTTTTTATGAAAAAGTTTGTGAAAAATGGGCAAGTTTTTGAATTTATTTGTATCATTTTTTGCGAAAATGTACAATAACGAGTTCTTTTTTACTTGACACGCCAATAAAAATATGGTAAAATACTATCAAGGAAACAATCGAAAATTTTCGAAATTAAGAGAATGAAAGGGGAATATTGAAATGAAAGAGCGTTATGCGGGAGTATTATTACCCATTACTGCATTGCCTTCGCCGTACGGCGTTGGAACACTTGGCGCAAGCGCCCGAGGCTTTGTCGATTTTCTTTGCGAGGCAGGGCAGAGGGTTTGGCAGGTTCTTCCGCTCGTGCCCACGGGCTATGGGGATTCGCCGTATTCCTCTTCGTGCGCGGTCGCGGGAAGCCCTTATTTAATAGATATTGATATATTGATCGAGCAGGGACTGCTCACGGCGGGCGAAGCGGAGGAGCTTTCCTGCGCGCCCGCGGGTGAGACGTCGTCGCGCGTAAATTACGAGGCGCTTTTCTACCGCAGAATTCCGCTTCTCAAGCTCGCGTTCTCGCGATTTGACCGTAGCTCTCCCGAGTTTTTGAAATTTCTCTCGGTAGGTGAGTACCACGACTTTGCCGTATTTATGGCGATCAAGGAGGCGCACGGCTGGCGGGCGCTCTCCACTTGGGAAGAGAAGTATCGCTTGCGCGACGGGCAGGCAATCCGCGAATTCGTTGCTAAAAATGAGGATACCGTACTGTTCTGGCAGTTTACGCAGTATGAATTTTTCCGTCAGTGGCAGAATCTGAAGGATTACGCCAATTCGCGCGGTGTGCAAATTATGGGCGATATGCCTCTTTACGTTTCCGAGGACAGCGCGGAGGTCTGGGCGCACCCCGAGCTCTTTATGCTGAACGGGGACGGCGCGCCGAACGAGGTTGCGGGCGTTCCGCCCGATTATTTCAGCGAGGACGGTCAGCTTTGGGGCAATCCTCTGTACAATTGGGAAAAAATGAAGGAGGACGGCTACGCGTGGTGGACGGCGAGACTAAAAAAGGCCCTCTCCATGTACGACGTGGTGCGAATTGACCATTTCCGTGGCTTTGACCGCTTTTACGCTATCCCCGCAGGCAGTGTGAATGCCAGAATAGGACGCTGGTATGACGGCCCGAAGGAGGATCTGTTTGAAGATAAAAAGGATTGGAGGATCGTCGCGGAGGATCTCGGAATTCTCGACGAGGGTGTTTATCGCTTAATGCGCAACGTGGGATATCCCGGTATGAAGATATTGGAGTTTGCCTTTGACGGCAATCCCGAGCATGAATTCAAGCCCTCCAATTACGGTGAAAACAGCGTCGTTTACACGGGCACGCACGATAACGCTACCTTTATTGAATTCTTGGAGGATATGAGCGAGGCGCAGAGGAATATTTTCTATTCCGATCTCGCATCCGAGTGTAAAAAATGGAATATCAAATTCCGCTATTTACCGAATTGGGTAAATTCGGTCTCCACTATGCACCGGGCAAGAGTCGCAGTTATTGAGATGGCGTACGCGAGCTGCGCGAAATACGTGATACTGCCTATGCAGGATCTGCTTGGAACGGGCAGGGAAACACGTATGAATATGCCCGGAATTCTGAGTGATAAAAACTGGAGCTGGCGTTGTCCTGTGGATGAGCTTTCGGACGCGTTTGCCCAAAAGATTGCTTGCGCCGTAAAGCGCGGAGGCAGATAAATTTTATTTAGGAGCTTAAAAAATGAACAAATGGACAAATACCGTCGAGAGCTTGCTTATGGCTAACGACGGAGTGAGGATTGAGAATGCATCGGCGTCTGCCCTCTATCGCGCAGTCAGCCGCGCGACGATGGCTGATATTCTTGATAGGTGGGAGGAATGTAAGAGAGCGCACACGAAAAGAGTGGGCTATCTTTCGGCGGAGTTCCTTATCGGGCGCGCGATTTACGCGAATCTACATAATCTCGGCCGTCTGGAGGCGGTAAAGGGGTGGCTTGACGATAAGGGCGTTGATATTTCGCAGTTTGAGGAAATAGAGGACGCGGCGCTCGGTAACGGCGGTCTCGGTCGCCTTGCGGCCTGTTATCTTGAATCGGGCGCGACCGTCGGTATGCCGCTTGACGGCTACGGTATAAGATACCGATACGGCTTGTTCCGTCAGGAGTTTGCGGATGGCTTCCAGAGGGAGCGCGCGGACGATTGGCAGAGATGCGGCGACCCCTGGAGCTACAGGAGAGAAGAGGATAACGTGATCGTGCATTTTGCGGATTACGACGTGCTTGCGGTTCCTTACGATACGCCGATTATCGGCTTTGGCGGAAAAACCGTGAACACCTTGAGACTCTGGCAGAGCGAGCTGCCCGAGGGCTTTGATTTTGAATCCTTTGACAGAATGGAAACGGATAAGCTCGCAAAGCACAGAATGCGCTGCGAGAGCATCTGCTACGTGCTCTATCCCAACGATTCCACCGAGGAGGGAAGATTGCTTCGCTTACGCCAGGAGTATTTCTTTACGAGCGCGTCGATTCAGGATATTGTTCGCAAGCATAAGGCGGCGGGGCTTCCGATAAGAGAGATGGATAGGCATATCACCCTTCAGCTCAACGATACTCATCCCGTTTTTGCTGTGCCCGAGCTTATTCGTCTTGTGATGAATGAAGGACTTTCGTTTGAGGATTCCTTCGTGCTTGCGCGTTCGATATTCAATTTCACAAATCACACCATTCTCAGCGAGGCTCTCGAGCGCTGGAATATGAAGCACGTAAACAAGCTTCTGCCCGAGATCGCTGAAATTCTCTTGATGATGCAGGAGCGAATTGAAAAGGAATTCCCCGACGGACGGGTATTTCTTATCAAGGATGACACGGTGAATATGGCAAACGTGGCGATTTACGCGGGAAGCCGAGTAAACGGAGTTGCGGCTCTGCATACCGAGATATTGAAGGAAAACACCTTCCGCGATTGGTATGAAATATATCCCGAGCGCTTTCTGAACGTCACGAACGGCGTTACTCCGCGCCGTTGGCTCGCGCTCTGTAATCCCGAGCTTTCGGCTTTTATTACGGAAAAAATCGGCAGCGGATGGGAAACGCATCTTGAAATGCTCAAGAAGCTCGAGGCGTATGCCGACGATCCCGAGGCGAGACGCGAGTTTGCCGAGATAAAGCATATCAAGAAAACGCAGCTTTCGGAATATATATATAATAAGGAGGGAGTTCTTATTCCGCCCTCGTTTATATTCGACGTACAGGTAAAGCGTCTGCACGAATACAAGCGTCAGCTTCTCAACGCGTTTTCTATCCTTTATTATTATTTCAGAATCAAGGAGGGCAGAGAGCCCGACTTCAAGCCGACGGCGTTTATCTTCGGAGCAAAGGCTGCCCCCGCTTACTATAACGCCAAGGCGATCATCAAGTTTATACAGTCTATCGCGGATATGGTTAACAACGACCCCGAGGTCAACGACAAGCTTCGCGTGGTGTTCGTGACCGATTATAACGTGTCTTACGCCGAAAAAATTATGCCCGCTGCGGATATCTCCGAGCAGATATCTATGGCGGGTATGGAGGCGAGCGGCACGGGAAATATGAAGCTTATGCTCAACGGAACGGTAACGCTCGGCACGATGGACGGCGCGAATATCGAGATATGCGAGGAAGCGGGCAGGGAAAATCAGTATATCTTCGGTGCAACTGTCGAGGAGGTACGCGAGGTCAAGAAAAATTACGATCCACGCGCTGTCTACGAGGCTGATCCCGAGCTCAAGCGGATCGTCGACACTCTCGACGACGGTACGTTTGACGACGGCGGCACAGGTATGCTCAAGACACTCAAGGAGTCCTTGTTTGGCGGCTGGAGCGCGGATCACTATCTCGTGCTGTACGATTTCCGTGATTATATTCGCGCAAAGAGTGAGCTTAACCGCGATTATGGCAGTGAGGAGTTTGTGAAAAAGTGCATCCTCAACACCGCGAACGGCGGAAAATTCTCCTCCGATCGCTCAATTCTCGATTACGGATGCCACGTGTGGCGAATCTAATTCGAAAATTTTCGAAAAAATTACTAAAAAAATTGCGCAACATGCACAAAACAACCAACAGAATTTGTGCATAAGGTAAAAAATTCAAACTCCACTTGACAATTTTGTGTGCAAGTTGTATAATAATATTGTTAGAACAGGTCCGGAACGAAGTATGAGACCTCTCTATAAATTCATAACAAATTTTTACATAAGGAGAAAGAACATGAAAAAACTCTCAATCTTTTTGGCGATTCTCATGGTACTCACTCTCACAATCGGTTGCTTTGTTGCTTGCAACAAGGACGATGGCAAGACGGAAGAAACCTCAACGGAAGCTCCCACTACATCAGCTCCCGATGTTGATCCCACACCTACACCCGATGATGATGCAAACAAGGTAACTGTTTGCTGGTACCACGGCAGCAAGCTTCTCAAGGAAGAGAAGGTTGAAAAGGGAACAAAGCTTACATCCTGGACACCCGACGCTATTGAAGGTAAGGACTTCACAGGCTGGTTCTCAGAGGCTTCCCTTACTCAGGCGTTTGACTTCGAAACGGAAATTAACGAGGACACAGACATCTTCGCTAAGTACACAAGCAATGTTTTCGTAGCTGACGACAAGGAATACTACCTTATCGGTACAGGCTCGGGCGATATGAAGCAGAGCGGTTGGAATCACGACAACTCCATGCAGCATCTCGTTATGACAAAGACAGACAATGCTTCCGCTAACGTATATGAGATCGAAATTCTTATGTATGCGGGCGACGCGTTCCAGATCTGCTACGGCGGAACATACGATGGTCAGGTTGGTATCGGTTACGTTCCCGGTGTTGAATACGCTGACGGCGTAAACAGATACGACAGCAATACATATACTGCTGCTGACAAGAAGTACGCAACGGTTAAGGACTCTGACGGCACAGTTATTTTCGAGGGTCACGACGAGTTCAACAAGGAATATTGGACATGGAATATCTTCCTTGCTGAAGGTCAGGACGGTATTTACAAGATCATCTACACAACATATCCCGATCATCCCGCTGACAACCAGATCACATTTGAGCTTGTTGAAAAGAAGGAGCCCTTGGCGGTTACACACGAAATGTACGTTTGCGGTACGGTTTCCGAGTGGGACTTCAGCGAAGACTTCATGATGACTCCCGACGATACGAAGGAAAACTTCTCTTACCTCCTCAACATTTCCGAGCCCGCAGAAATTAAGCTCCGCAACAAGATCGGTGACGCTTGGTTCGGTTCTGAGGCTATCACGGTAGTAGACGAATGCGGCACATGGAACGATGGCGGCAACCTTGCTCTTGAAGCAGGCGTTTACAAGATCGTATTTAACGCGACAAGCAACACAGCTACTATCGAGGCTGTTGCTAAGTCCTTCTGGCTTGCAGGCGTTGTTAACGGCGCAGGTTACTGGAACTGCGGCTCGGGCATCGAATTCGAGCAGGTTAACGACACGACGTACAAGGCATACTACACGTTCACAGAGGCTGACACTGACGCTTCCTGGATGACAGGCTTCGTTGGCGCATGTAAGGCAGTTTACGGTTACGCTGGTTGGGATGCTGACCTCTGGTTCGGCAACGCTGAAAACGGCGACAACGTAACGGTTGCTTCTTACGGTCTCTACGAGCTCGTTCTCACACTTAACGACGCAGCTGACTTCTCCGCTGGCGGTTCTGTTACGGCTACAAAGCTTGAAGGCTACTACCTCGTTGGTACGATCGGCGACGGTGACACGTGGAGAGCTGAATCCCAGAACGTTATCGAGGTTGTTGAGGGTGCGGTTTCCACAGAATACACATGGACAGAGAAGGATAACGCATCTTGGCTCGGCGACGGTCAGATCTCCGCTATCAAGATCATAAGCGTTGATGCGGCAGGTACTGTAACGTGGTACGGCGCGGCAGGCGGCGATAACGTGATCATTCCTGAGGTTGGTACTTACACGATTACTCTTGAAGGCGACGCAGTAACTGCTACTAAGAAGTAATTTACCGTTAACCGAATTTATTGCGGGGCGGACTTAGTCCCGCCCCGCATTTTTAACAATACATATTAAGGAGTTACTTATGAAAAAGATTAAAATTCTTGCTATAATAGTTGCTCTGATCACTCTCTGTTCGGCTCTTGTTGCTTGCAATACGGATAATGATAGCGTCATTGGCGGCGGCGAAACGGGTACGGGTTCAAGTACGGACAGTACCACGGGCGGCACTACTGACAGCGGAACAAAGGAAAAGATCACGCTTACCGTCTGGGGCGCTGAAGAGGATCAGGCAATGCTCAAGGAAATGTGCGCGGCATACGCTGCGGCTAACCCCGATAAGGAATATAAGTTCCTCTTTGGTGTTCAGGGCGAAAGCGATGCGGCAGATAAGGTGCTCAACGACGTGACCTCGGGCCCCGACGTATTCTGCTTCGCGAGTGACCAGATCAATAAGCTTATCGCGGGCGGCGCTCTTGCTCGTATCGGCGGTCAGGCTGAACAGGACGTAATTGCTAACAACTCTGCTACTTCGGTTGACGCGGCAACCATCACGGTTGACGGCGAGGATCAGCTTTACGCTTATCCCTGCACAGAGGATAATACCCTCTTCTTGTATTACGATAAGTCGGTAATCGGTGAAGACGACATCGACACACTTGACGAGCTTCTTGACGCTGCGCAGGCTGCGGGCAGAAAGGTTCACTTCAAGCTCAACGACGACGGCTGGTATCTCTCCAGCTTCTTCTTCACGGATTCTTCTCTCGGATATAACGTAACCTATAATGACAGTATGGTAGAGACAGCCGTTGATATTAACTATAACAACGCGCAGGGTCTCGCAGTTATGAAGGCTCTCGTTAAGTACGTAAACCACCCCGCGCTCGTTATTCAGACGGATGACTCCAAGCTTATCGCAGGCTTTACTCCTACGGCTGAGGGTACGGTTGATGTTGCTGCGGGTGTTTCGGGAACGTGGAACGCAAAGTCCATCAAGGAGCTTCTCGGTGACAATATGGGCGTTGCGAAGCTTCCCACGGTTGAAATCGGCGGCGAGCAGAAGCAGCTTACAACATACATGGGCTGCAAGCTCATCGGTGTAAACGGCTACAGCGCAAATAAGGGCGAGGCTCATAAGCTCGCGCAGTGGCTCACAAACGAGCAGAACCAGCTCAAGAGATTTGAAACTCGCGGCTTTGGTCCTACAAACAAGAACGTTGCAGCCTCCGAGGCAGTTGCAAGCAATCCCGTAATTTCCGCAGTAATGGCTCAGGCTAAGTTCAGCCGCGCTCAGAAGAGCGTTCCGGGTAACTACTGGACTCCTATGGGAAGCCTTATTACTCCCTTTATTGAACGTAAAGAGGCAGGTACGCTTCTGAATTATACGGATGCAGAGCTTCAGGAGCTTCTTGACGCTCTGGTTGCTCAAATAGCGAAATAGCTAAACAATAATCTCTTTTTTGGGGACTGTCGTATATAGCAGTCCCCATCTTAAATAAGGACAAGGAGGTTACAATGGATCTCAATTATTATAAGATGACTCTCCCTCAAAGAGTTATCTATAAAATATCTCGATTTTTCAAGAATATTGGGAAGGGCATCGCGGGCTTTTTTGTTGGAATATTCAGGGCGATAGTTGGATTTTTCGTTGGTATCGGACGTGGTATTAAGGAATTTGCTTTGAATTTCTATCACGGTGACGCCCTGACGAAATCCTCACATCTGTTTATGGGACTCGGTCATATTTTCCGCGGACAGATAGTTCGAGGAATCGTATATCTTGCGCTTGAAGCGTTATTCATTCTGTATATGATCTTCTTCGGCGGAAATTATCTCGTTATGTGCTTCGAGAACTTTTTCGGCGGAGGAAGCATCGGACGCAAGGAATCGTATGACTTCTGGAATGACGACGAGGGAATATACGATAAAATGATAGGCGATAACTCCTTCCTCATTCTTTTGTACGGAATACTTACTCTGTTCGTGATTATTTTCTTCGTTATTTGTTACGTAAACGCGATGAAGGAAACCTACGAGCTCGAGCAGTACCGTATTATCGGCAAGAAGCCGAAGAATTTCAAGAGTGACGTAAATAGCTTGTTGGATAACAAGTTCCACATAACTCTGCTCTCCCTCCCTATGGTAGGACTTTTTATGTTCACCGTAATTCCGCTTGTTACTATGATACTCATTGCGTTTACAAACTACGATGCTGCGCACGAGGTGCCACAGCACCTGTTCCAATGGGTAGGATTTGATAACTTCAAGGAGCTTTTCTCAAGCGACTCAAAGCTTGGCGCGACCTTCTGGCGAGTGCTTGGCTGGACGCTGCTATGGGCAGTTCTTGCAACATTTACAAGCTACATATTAGGTATGCTTCTCGCTATGCTGATAAACAGAAAGGGAATAAAGCTCAAAAAGCTTTACAGAACTCTTTTCGTAGCGACGATAGCGGTTCCCCAGTTTGTTTCGCTTCTTATTATGTCGAAGATGCTTGATACGGGCGGAGGCATTATGGGCTCGGGCGGCGGTATCATTACACAGCTCATCGAGAAGCTTTTCGGCTATCATCTCAAGTTTGGTATAGACATCAACACGACGCGTATTTGTATCGTGATCGTTAATATGTGGATAGGCGTTCCTTACAGTATGCTTATGTGCTCGGGTATTCTTATGAATATTCCGAACGACCTGTACGAGTCCGCCCGCATCGACGGAGCTTCTCCTGCGCGCCGTTTCTTCAAGATCACGCTCCCGTATATGCTTTTCGTTACGGGTCCGTATCTTATCACACAGTTTATCGGCAACATCAATAACTTCAACGTTATTTATCTCTTGAGCGGCGGCGGCCCGGGTGACATTATGCTTTACACGGACGGCGCAAAGGGCACGGACCTTCTTATCACGTGGCTCTATAAGCTGTCGCTCGGAACGGACAGAAACTACAAGCTGGCATCCGTTATCGGTATTCTCGTGTTTATAATTTCCGCGGTGTTCAGTCTTATTGTTTACAATAAGTCCTCGGCGGTGAAAGGAGAGGATAATTTCCAATGAGTGAAAAGATAAATATGAAAGCTTCAACCGAAAATCAGGACGCGGAGCTTACAAATTGGCAGAAGATCGATGCGCTCGAAGCAGAGATCGAGAAGAGTAAGCGCAAAAAGAAGCATCGCGGCGGTATGAAATTCAGACGTATTTTCGGTGATACCGTCGGACAGATCGTGCTTACGGTCTTGTCTATCATCTGGATAATTCCTCTTTTCTATTTGTTAGTGCAATCCTTCAGAAAAGAGGGAGGCGCTTGGTCGCCCACGTTCTTCCCGCAGGGATGGACTCTTGACAATTACAAGAGGCTGTTTACCGAAACTGAATTCCTGCGCTGGTACGGCAATACGTTCTTTATAGCGGTTTGCTCCTGCGCTATCACGGCAATATTCGTTCTCTCCGTGGCTTACGCCTTCAGCCGTATGAAGTTCAAGGCGAGAAAGCCTATGATGAACATTATGCTCATTCTCGGTATGTTCCCGGGATTTATGAGTATGTCGGCGGTGTATTTCTTGCTCAAGATACTTCTTCCGAATAACTATCAGTCGCACGCGAGCTTGATTATCGTTTATTCTGCGGGCGCGGCGCTCAGCTATTATATCGCGAAGGGCTTCTTCGATACCGTTCCGAAGTCTCTTGACGAGGCGGCGCGTATAGACGGCGCATCGAGATTCCGAACCTTTTATAAGGTTATTCTCCCGCTCAGTAAATCCATTATTATTTACACGATCCTCGTGTCGTTCATATCCCCGTGGTGCGACTATATTTTCGTATCGTACATAATGGCGGGCGTTCCCGATACGGGAATGTATACGGTATCGCTCGGTATGTACAAGTGGCTTGAGCGAGAAATGATCCAGCAGTACTTTACCACCTTCTGCGCGGCGGCGGTTATAGTTGCTACGCCCATTACCATACTCTTTATGTGGCTGCAGAAATACTACGTTCAGGGTGTTACAGGCGGCGCGGTCAAGGGATAAGGAGGAGTGTATGAAGAAAATTATTTCAAGCTTACTCCTTACCGTGCTTATTTTGTCCTCGTTTGCGTTTGTATCCTGCAATAATAATGAGGACGAAACCCCAAGCGTAACCACGGACGAAACTCAAAGTATCACCGAAGATCCGATAGTGCAGGAAGTCACGCTAAATATTATTGACGACAGCTATCGCAACTGGTACGAGGTGTTCGTTCATAGCTTTTACGATACTGACAACGACGGTATAGGCGATCTTAACGGTGTTACCGCAAAGCTTGATTATATCAAGGAAATGGGCTTCAACGGTATCTGGCTTATGCCTATTCATCCGTCGCCCACGTACCACAAATACGACGTTACCGACTATTACGCGATCGATTCCGATTACGGCACGATAGAGGACTTTAAAAACCTTGTTGACGAGGCTCATAAGCGCGGCATTAAGGTTATAATTGACCTTGTGGTAAATCACACGAGTAACAATCATCCGTGGTTTACGGAGGCGTGTAAGTATATTCGCGAAAACGGCGCTCCCGGCGGCGAATACGGTGATTTTTACAACTTCAAGATCACGGATAATAACGCTTACCATTCGGTCAGCGGAACACAGTATTCCTACGAGGGACAGTTCTGGAGCGGGATGCCCGACCTTAATCTCGATAGCGAAAGCGTTCGCGAGGAGATAAAGCGCATTATGAGCTACTGGCTTGTTGACTGTGACGTCGACGGCTTCAGGCTTGATGCGGTTACGAGCTACTATACGGGTAATCTTCAGGGCAATATTGATTTTCTTTCCTGGCTCAATACCGAGGCGAAGAAGATCAAGTCCGACGCTTATATCGTAGGCGAGGCTTGGGTAACCGACGACTATACCATTGATCGCTATTACGAAAGCGGTTGTGACAGCTTCTTCCTCTTTACAGGAGCGCAGGCGGGCGGAACGATCGCTATGGCGGTTAAGCAAAGCAGCGGAAAATCCATAGGTCAGCTTTTCGTGAGCCTGCAGCAGACCTACGGCGACGCGATCTTAGCGCCCTTCCTCGGAAACCACGACACTATGCGCCCGGGTAGCTTTATGCCCGGTGTTGAAAACGTGAAGATGGCGGCGGGCGTGCTTTCAATGATGAACGGCGGTGTCTTCGTTTACTACGGCGAGGAGATCGGCATGATAAGCAAGGGCGGAAATAACTCCGACCCCGCAAAGCGTATCGCGATGAAGTGGGAAGCCAAAAACATTTACGAGGGATGCTGTTATCTCCCACCCGAGAACACTCCCGTTGACGAAACCTCTTATTATTACCCCTCGGTTGCCGAGCAGATGGAGGATCCCGACAGTATTCTTAATTATTACAAGAAGGCTATGGAGCTTCGTAATATGTTCCCGTCGATCGCGAGAGGAGAGGTTACGTATTATCCCGAAGGACAGAATAACTACATTTGTGTAATTACCAAGGAATACGAGGGAGAGAAGATAACCATCGTATTCAATATGGATACCTTCGAGCAGAGGGTAACGCTTGATAAGGACACTCTCGGATATTCTGAGCTCGTGGGTGAGCTTTACGCCTCGGGCGGAGAGTTTTCTTTTGACGAGAGCGGAGCGCTTGTTATGCCGCCGCAATCGATAGCAATCTTTAAGTAAGGAGAAAATATTATGGCAAGTTTGTCACTAAAACATATTTTCAAGGTGTATGACGGAGGCGTTAAGGCAGTAAACGACTTCTGTATGGATATAGAGGACAAGGAATTTATCGTGTTCGTAGGTCCTTCGGGATGCGGAAAATCCACGACTCTCCGTATGATAGCGGGACTTGAGGAGATAACCGCGGGCGAGCTTCGTATTGATAACGAGATCGTCAACGATTTCGAGCCCAAGGACAGAAATATCGCGATGGTATTCCAGAATTATGCTCTTTATCCTCATATGAGCGTTTATGAGAATATGGCGTTTTCTCTCCGTACCATGCATATGCCAAACGATCAGATCCACGAAAAGGTAATGGAGGCAGCGGCGATCCTCGGCATCACGGAATATCTTGAAAGAAAGCCAAAGGCTCTCTCGGGCGGTCAGCGTCAGAGAGTTGCATTGGGACGAGCTATCGTTCGTCAGCCCAAGGTGTTCCTGCTTGACGAGCCGCTCTCAAACCTTGACGCGAAGCTTCGCGCGGCGATGAGAGCAGAGATCTCCCGCTTGCACGAGAAGCTCGGTACGACCTTTATCTACGTTACGCACGATCAGGTAGAGGCTATGACGATGGGAACGAGAATCGTCGTTATGAAGGACGGTTATATCCAGCAGATCGACACGCCCATCAATCTTTATAAATATCCCGATAATATGTTCGTTGCGGGCTTTATCGGCACACCTCAGATGAATTTCTTTGACGGTACTATCGTAAAGAATGGCGAGGACGTAAGATTTTCGCTTGATTGCGGCACGGACATTGATATGAAATATATTCAGGCAGATAAGATCCCCGTAAATTACATGGACGGCGAGCATAAGATCGTTTTCGGTATTCGACCCGACGCCGTTCGCATTTACAAGAGCACGAATCACGACGACGGCTCGTGGGCTCCCGCAAAGGCAGTAGTGAGCGTTGTTGAGGTGCTTGGCGGAGAAACACTTATTTACGCCAATCTCAATCTTGATACGCCCGATGCGCAGAGCGGCTCTATCATTATCAAGGCGGATTCGGATATAAACGTACGCCGCGGAGATATTATTGATATTGAGATCTCCAAGAAGAAATTCCACGTATTTGACAAGGAGACAGAGAAGAGCATCAGAAGAAGAATTCCCGAAGAAAACGTGATCGTAGCTTCCGTTCAGGGTGGCGCGCTCGTATTCGAGAATGAAATCTTCAAGCTTCCTTCTGCAATCAATTGTCCGAATAGCGACGACGTTGAGATTTCCATGCCTGTCAGCGCTGTAACCCTTGGCAACGGCGTAGGCAGAGCAAGGGTACAGTGGACGGAGGATATCGACGGCAAGACACTTTATTTCTTGAAGGTCGGAGCCCTTACTCTGTTCGCTCTCGAGTCGGGAGAAGCAAGGTTCTCGGTTGGGGAAAACGTTAGCTTTGATATCGACTTTACGCAGTTGTCTGTGAAGGCTCTCGGCGTTGAACCGCTTTGCTTGACTAACACTCTTGACGGCGTATTTACAAAGGAAAAGGATAAGTCGGGCAAGTTCTATCACTTCTATATGAATATAGGCGACGCCAAGCTCGTTCCCACAAAGAGCATTTGCGAAAAGGTATTTGCTTGTAAGGGCAACAAGATTTTCCGTGTACCGCTTGAATACATAGTTGATGCAAAGAAGCTTTCGGTCGTTTCTTATACGGACGGAGCAGGAAACGCTCTTGAGGGTAAGGTCGTTGAGATGCTTGATTACGGACGCGAGCAATACGCCGTTATCGACGTTTACGGCCAGAAGCTGACCGCTCTTTACGACGGCGCTGTTGGCGATAAGGTTGACGTCCTTGTTCCCGTTGAATGCCTAACTATCAAGGATAAGTCCATTGATATTATTATCGTATAATTACTATAAACATCCAAGACCCCTTTCGGTAATATCCGAAAGGGGTCTTACTTTTTGTCCGACAGACCGATAAAATAGTCTGCGCTCACCTTATAAAATTTGCAAAGCTTGATAAGATCGTCGATTTTAAGCTCGGCTCTGCCGTCTTCAATATGGCTGTAGCCCTGTTGGGATTTGTTGATAATTGCGCCAACCTCTCTTTGTGTAAGATCTCTGTCCTCACGTAGATTTCTCATTCTTGTTCGGTAGTTCATTTAGAGCCTCCCTGATGATATTATATAAAAAGTTTACCACACTCACAAATTGAGTATTGACAAATACTCAAAGATTGAGTATAATATAATTAAAATCGTTCAAATTACGACATTTTATTTAATCGTATTTGAGCAAATAATATTTTTTGGAGGGAAGCATGTATTGTTTTCATTGTGGCGCCAAGGTTGAGGAGACCGATAAATTTTGTCCTGCGTGTGGCGGCGTAGTTGAGAGAGAAATTGAAAATCAGGAAGAAAATGCAGCAATGAATGTAAAGCCTGAGAAAAAATTATCCATTAAGGCGCTTGTTGGATTTATTGTTTCCTTGTCGGGCCTTTTGGTATTAACCATTCCGTGCGGTATAGTAGGACTGGTCTTTTCTATATTGGGTATGAAGGAGATCAAATCTTCCGACAAAACGGGTAAAGGCTTTGCGATGACAGGATTGATCGTATCTATTATCGATATTGCAATAGGTGTTTGCAGTATGATAGCTTCAACCGTTTTAATGGGGAGTTTTTTTAGCTTGCTTATTTAAAAATATTCGGTTGATTTGAAAATTTGTATTGAAAACCGTCGAAAAATGTGATATAATTATTTTAACCGTTAGATTCGGAAAATAAATATCTGTTTTTGGAGGAATTATGAAAAAGTTTTTCGCTGAATTCAAAAAATTCATCACGCGCGGAAACGTGCTTGATATGGCAGTCGGCGTTATCGTTGGCGGCGCCTTTACAGCAATCGTAAACGGCGTGAGCAATTACGTTCTGAAGCCCATTATCAACTTTACACTCGCAAAGATCTTCGGTGACGGAGCATTTGAGAGCGCATACACCTTCCTCGGTGAGAAGGTTTATACTCTTGACGCAGACGGTCAGACGATCATTGACCTTGAAAAGTGTCATTACATCGACTGGGGCTCTCTTATAATCGCCATTATCAACTTCTTCGTTACCGCGTTCGTTCTTTTCATTATCGTTAAGGCAATGAACAATATTAAGGACGGCGGCAAGAAGGTTAAGGCGGGCAAGATCTCCAAGGAAGACAAGGCGGAGATGAAGAAGCTCGGTATTAAGCTCAGAGACAAGGCTGCGGTTGCCGCTTACTTCGATGCAAAGGCAAAGAAGGCAGAGGAAGAAAAGGCTGCTGCTGAAGAAAAGGCAAGACTTGAGAGAGAAGCAAATCCCACGACGGAGGATCTGTTGAAGAAAATCGTTGTTCTTCTCGAAAACAAGTAATTTAATCATTTGTAGGGCGGGGGCTTGCTCCCGCCTTTTTTTATAAAACAGGAGGTTTTTGTCGTGATTTTTCCATAATTTGCACACATAAGAAACGTATATTTGTCAGTTTGCGGCGGCAGCGAGCCACCGCCCCGCGAGTTGGTTCGGGCATTTTGCATTTTGCCTTCTTTACTTTTTAAATTTCCTTGACACACATAGAAATTTATGATATACTTTCCTTGTATATATCCCACTTTTTTAAAGGAAAAGCCATGAAAAAAATTCTGTTTTTAGGAAACAGCTTTACGTATTACAACGATCTGCCTGCGATAGTCGAACGGCTTTCTTGCGGCGAGCTTGAATGCCACTCGATAACGCGCGGCGGGGCATATCTTAACGCGTATAAAACGCCGAGCGACGAGCTTCGGGGAAGACTTGACGAGCTGCTTTCCGAGCATCAATATGATTATGTGGTTTTGCAGGAGCAGAGCTTAAATGCAATAACGGACCTCGGAGATTATTTAAGCTCGGTAAAGAATATTGCAAGCCTTGTCGGTAATACGAAAATCCTTCTTTATCAAACCTGGAGCTACGCCGAAGGCTCGAAAATCCTAAAGCGAGCGGGTCTTTCGTACGCCGAGATGGCCGACGGTCTCGAGAACGCGGTGAGCCGAGCGGCAAGAGAGATAGGCGCGCAGGTTATACCCGTAGGACGAGTATTTGCGAATGTTTGTAAGCACCGACCTGAAATTGCGCTTTACGATGACGACGGTCTGCATCCGTCGGAGAGGGGAAGCTTTATCGCGGCGTGCGTATTCGCAAGATTTCTTTGCGAAAAGATAAGCGGTGAGATTCCTTTATGGATAAGAGAATATGATAATAAATTTTATGGGGTGGAATTATGACGAACACAGAAATCAAGGCAATAATCAGCAAAATGACCGTAAGACAAAAGGCTGCGCAGCTGCTTCAGCTCAACGCCAATCTCCTGGCAGTAACCGATGCGGAGATCACAGGCCCCGCAAAGCAACGAAACCTGTCAGTTGAGGACATATATTCTACGGGTAACGTGCTGAATTTTACAAGCGCGGAGGACGTTATAAGAATTCAGCGCGAGCATCTTGAGAACGACCCGAACAAGATTCCTATGATGTTTATGATGGACGTAATTCACGGATATAAAACCACGTTCCCGATCCCGCTCGGTATGGGCGCGTCCTTTGACGTTGAGCTGCTCAAGGAGTGTACGCGTATGGCTTCGAAGGAGGCGGCGGCGGGCGGTGTTAACGTGACCTTCACGCCCATGGTCGATTACGTTCGCGATGCGAGATGGGGCAGAGTTATGGAGACCTGTGGAGAGGACCCTTATCTTAACTCTATTATGGGCGCGGCTCAGGTTGAGGCGTTTCAGGGCGATAATCTTTCGAGCAAGGACAATATTGCGACCTGCGTAAAGCATTTCGCGGCTTACGGCGGCGCGGAATCAGGCCGAGACTACAATGTCGTTGAGTTGTCCGAGCGAATTTTACGTGAATATTATCTGCCTGCTTATAAGGCTTGTCTTGACGCGGGCGCGAAGAGCATTATGCCGTCGTTTAATTCGCTCAACGGTGTTCCTTCCGTAGGAAATAAGTGGCTTATGAAGGATGTTCTGAGGGACGAATGGGGCTTTGACGGTGTGGTTATCAGCGACTACAACGCCATAGAGGAGCTTATTATTCACGGCGTTGCCGAGAACAAAAAGCAGGCGGCGGAGATGGCGATGAATTGCTGCTGTGATATTGATATGAACAGCAATTATTATCCCACGTGTATGGAGGAGCTGGTGTCTGAGGGCAAGGTGTCCGAGGACGACCTTGACGCCGCGGTGTTCAGAATTCTGAAGCTCAAGGATGAGCTCGGTCTTTTCGACGATCCCTACAGAGACGCGTCTTACGAAAGAGAAATGAAGCTGTGCCTTTCTCCCGAGCACCGTGAAATTGCAAGACGCGCGGTTCGGGAATGCGCGGTCTTGCTTAAAAACAACGGAGTTTTACCGTTCTCGAAGGACGTAAAGAGGGTTGCGCTTATAGGCCCGTTTGCAAGCGAGAAGGCAATATCGGGATTCTGGTCGTGTAACGCCAAGCCCGAGGACTGCGTGAGCGTATACGAGGGAGTCTCGGCGCTTCTTCCCGATGCTGAGATAGTTGCCGTCAGCGGCTGCTCTGCGGAATGGAATGAGCTTTCCGAGGACGAATTTGACATAGCGATCGAGGCGGCAAGGTCGGCTGATGCCGTAGTGCTTTGTCTTGGCGAGCCGCAGAATTATTCGGGCGAGGGAAATTGCCGAGTTGATCTGACCCTGCCGGGCCTTCAGACAAAGCTCGCAAGAGCGGTCGTTGCGGAAAATCCCAACACGGCGGTAATTCTTTTCAACGGCAGACCGCTTGTTTTGACTGAGCTTGACGAGTTCGCTCCCGCGATACTCGAGATGTGGTTTACGGGCGTTGAGGGCGGAAACGGCGCCGCCGAGCTTCTCTTTGGTAATGCAAGCCCGTCCGCAAAGGTAACTATGTCCTTCCCGAGAAGCGTGGGTCAGTGTCCGATCTATTATAATCACCCGAACACAGGCAGACCGAAAACCAAGCCCGACGGCGAGCGTCAGATCTACGCGTCCACCTATCTTGACTGCGGTAACCTTCCGCTTTATTCCTTCGGACACGGGCTTTCTTATACGAGCTTCGAATACCTCGATATGACGCTTGATAGCGAGACTATGAGCGAGGTCAAGCCGCTCAAGGTCAAGGTTACAGTTAAAAATACGGGCGAGCGCGCGGGCAAGGAGGTAGTTCAGCTATATTTCCGCGACAGAGTGGCGTCGACCGTACGCCCCGTTCAGTCTTTGGCGGCATTCAAGAAGGTTTCGCTTGAAGCGGGCGAGGAGAAAACCGTCGAGCTTGAAATTCCCGAGGAAAGACTTCGCTTCTATAATGAAAAATGCGAGCTTGTTTCCGAGGCGGGCTGGTTTGATCTGTTCGTCGGCTACGCGGATCATCCGTATATAAAAAGCGAATTTTACCTTGAAAAATAATTACAAAATTGAATTAATTTGCATTTGAATTATGTAGATGTTGCGTATTGACAAGAGGCGCAAAATAATGTATAATTTAAATGCCGAAAGATGGGCAATTCGGTCAAAAGGGACGGAATTGCCTGTTTTGGCGAATGACGTTTATAATATATCTGATATAAAAAGGAGAAAATCTATGGAACACAAGAACTGGAATGGCTTTAAGTCGGGCGTCTGGCAGAATGAGATCAACGTTCGCGACTTCATTCAGACAAACTACAAGGAATACTGCGGAGACGCGTCCTTCCTTTCGGGCGCTACCGAGAGAACGCGCGCGCTTATGGACAAGGTTCAGGCTCTCTTTAAGCTTGAGCGCCAGAGAGGCGGCGTTGTTGATATTGACACGGAGACCGTATCCTCGCTCACAAACTACGCTCCCGGGTACGTTGATAAGGAAAACGAGCTTATCGTCGGTCTTCAGACGGATGCTCCGCTCAAGCGCGGCGTTAATCCCTTCGGCGGCATCAGAATGGCTCGTCAGGCGTGCGCGGCTTACGGCTACAAGCTTTCCGACACTATTGAGGAAGAATTCAGATACAGAACAACTCACAACGACGGCGTTTTCCGCGCGTACACGGAGGAAATGCGCTTGGCGCGTCGTTGCCACGTAATCACAGGCTTGCCCGATGCCTACGGACGCGGCAGAATTATCGGTGACTACCGTAGAGTTGCTCTTTACGGCGTTGACAAGCTTATCGAAGAAAAGAAGAAGGACAAGGATGCGCTTGGCCGCGGCAACTTCACAGAGGATAAGATAAGACTTATCGAGGAGGTTCGCCGTCAGATACTTTTCCTCGGTTATATGAAGGAAATGGCGGCTATGTACGGATACGACATAAGCCAGCCCGCAAAGGATACTCGCGAGGCTATTCAGTGGACTTATTTTGCTTACCTTGGCGCTATCAAGGAGCAGAACGGCGCGGCTATGTCGCTCGGCCGTGTTGCGACCTTCTTTGACATTTATATTGAAAGAGATATTGAAAACGGCACTCTCACGGAGGAGGGAGCGCAGGAGCTTATCGACGATTTCGTTATGAAGCTTCGTCTTGCTCGTCATCTCCGTACACCCGAATACAACGAGCTTTTCGGTGGCGACCCCATGTGGATCACAGAGGTTGTCGGCGGTATGGGCTCTGACGGCAGAACTCTCGTTTCCAAGAGCAGCTTCCGTATTCTCAATACACTCTATACACTCGGTTCTTCTCCCGAGCCTAACCTCACGGTTCTCTGGTCGGACAGACTTCCCGAGGGCTTCAAAAAATTCTGCGCGAAGGTTTCGGCTGATACTGACTCCATTCAGTACGAAAACGATGAGCTTATGCGCCCGCTTCACGGCGACGATTATGCTATCGCTTGCTGCGTATCTGCTATGACTATCGGTAAGCAGATGCAGTTCTTCGGTGCAAGATGTAACCTTGCAAAGCTTCTTCTTATCGCGATAAACGGCGGTTACGATACCACCAGCGGTATTCATATCGGCCCTCAGATGTCCGTTATGAACACAAAGAAGCTTGACTTTGACGCGGTTATGGAAAGATATAACATTTATATCGAATGGATCGCTCATCTTTACGTTAATACAATGAATATCATCCATTATATGCACGATAAGTACGCGTACGAAAAGACACAGATGGCGCTTCACGATACGTTCGTTGAACGTCTTATGGCGTTTGGCGTAGCAGGCTTGTCCGTAGTTACGGACTCGCTTTCCGCGATAAAATTCGGAAGCGTTAAGCCCATCTATGACGATAACGGCTACGTGGTTGACTTCAAGACGGAGGGCGAATTCCCCAAGTTTGGTAATGACGACGACAGAGTTGACCTTATCGCCCGCGATCTTACTCATACGATGATCGAGGAGCTTCGCAAGACTCCCGCATACAGAGATGCGGTTCATACACTTTCCGTTCTCACTATTACGTCAAACGTAATGTACGGTAAGAACACGGGCTCAACACCCGACGGCAGACGCGCGGCAGAGCCCTTCGCTCCCGGCGCGAACCCCATGCACAACCGTGAGGAAAACGGCGCGCTTGCATCCCTCAACTCCGTATCCAAGATAAAATACGAGGATTGCCGCGACGGTATTTCCAACACGTTCTCGATCACTCCCGAGGCGCTCGGTAAGACCGATGACGAGAGAGTTGACAACCTCGTTTCCATTCTCGACGGCTATTTCGGCCGCGGCGCGCATCACTTGAACGTAAACGTGCTCAACCGCGAAACGCTTATGAAGGCTTACGAGAATCCCGAGGAATATCCCAACCTTACAATAAGAGTTTCGGGCTATGCGGTTAATTTCTCCAAGCTCTCCCGCGAGCATCAGAGAGAGGTTATCAGCCGTACGTTCCACACTACGATATGATAGGCAGAGTCCATTCGATTCAGAGCCTTGGCACTGTTGACGGCCCGGGCATTCGATTCGTTCTGTTTTTGCAGGGCTGCAATCTCCGTTGCAAATGCTGTCATAACCCTGACACGTGGTCGGGGCAGGGCGGCAACGAATATACGCCTGAGGAAATTGTTGAAAAAGCCTTGCGCTACAAGTCTTACTTTGGCGATAAGGGCGGCATCACGGTTTCGGGCGGTGAGCCTCTGCTTCAGGCGGAATTTGTGAGAGAGTTTTTCACACTTTGCCACAAGGAAGGAATCAATACCTGCCTTGATACCTCAGGCAGTATTATGAACGACACGGTCTTATCCTTGCTTGACGTAACCGATAGAGCTCTGCTCGATGTAAAGTACACAACAGACGAGGCTTACCGCGAAAACGTCGGTTGTTCACTCGTGCCCGTGCTGGATTTTCTTGATGCTCTTGACAAAAAGGGAATACCCACCACGCTTCGCCAGGTAATTATTCCAACTGTTAACGATACGGAAGAGAATATTCTGGCTTTGCGCGATATCGCGCGTTCTCACAAGTGCGTTGACAAGGTCGAGCTTCTTCCGTTCCGTAAGATTTGTCAGGTAAAATATGACAATATGGGGATTGAGTTTCCGTTCGGTAAAATGGACGAGCCCACGCGAGAGAAAATGCAAGAATTAAATGATCTATTATAAAGAAAATCCGACCGCAAGGTCGGATTTTCCTTTTATTTATTGACAAACCTATTCAATAATGTTATAATGAATTCAGTATTGTGAAAGGCGGGATATCGTTTATGAACAATAATATTTTTGTGAAGGCTTCGTGGATCTGTCCCGAGAGATTTTCGGGGCTTCTCCCTATTGACGTGCTTGCAAAGGAGCAGGAGAAAAAAAGCGTCGAGCTACCCACGGAGCTTCAGAATTTGCATTTTTATTTTAAAAAGAATATAAATATAGGCAACCCCAACGGCGTGAAGCTGCGCATTACCGCCGATGATTACTATAAGCTTTACGTAAACGGTAATTTTGTCGGCCAGGGTCCCGCGCAGGGATATCATTTCAATTATTATTGGAATGAGTACGATATATCTTCATTTTTACGCGAGGGTGAAAATGAGATCTTCGTGCATTGTTACTATCAGGGACTCATTAACCGCTACTACGCGAGCGGTGACAGACGGCTTGGCCTGATCGCGGAAGCTTTCTCGGGTGACGGCGTTATCGCCGCGACTGACGAGAGCTGGAGCTGCTGTGTGAGCGATGCATATTCCGTGACTCATATCAACGGCTATGCGACGGATTTTGCCGAGAATTTTGATAATCGCAAAACGGATATTTCCTGGGATCGCGCAGAGTCGAAAATCGTTGATTATACCTTTGCCGACAAGGCGGTAACCCCCGTTTGCGTTTATAAAAAAGCGGCGGTGAATACGGAGCAATATGCAGATGGAAGCGTTTTTCTTGATTTTGGCACGGAAATCACTGCAGGACTTGAAATTGAAGCCGAGGGCGCGGACGGAGATAAAATTATTGCGCATTTTGGCGAGGAGCTGAACGACGACGGAAGCGTAAGATATTTTATGCGCTCGAACTGTCGATACGAGGATATTATCACACTCCGCGAGGGTGAAAATAAGATAGAGCAGTATGAATATAAGGCGTTTCGATATGTTGAGCTGATACCGCAGGGAAACGCTCAAATTAAGAGCGCCAAAGCCATTGTTCGCCACTATCCGTTTGACGATGATTATTGCAATATTGAAACCGATAACAAGGTGCTTGAGGCTGTTTTTAATATGTGTAAGAATACCGTAAAGTACGGCGCGCAGGAGGTGTTCGTGGATTGCCCGGGGCGTGAAAAGGGACAGTACGCGGGCGACCTTACTATTACGAGCGCATCTCACGTCGTTCTTACGGGTGACGTATCGCTCTTTACAAAGGCGATTGACAATCAGGTACAGTCGGGCGCAATCTGCGAGGGACTTATGGCGGTAACCCCGGGCTCTCTTATGCAGGAGATAGCGGACTATTCCTTGCAATTTCCGATTCTGGCGCTCCGTCATTATAAGTATACGTGCGATAGGGAATATCTCTTGAGAAATTATGAAGCGTGCGAGAGAATTATTTCGCATTTCAAGCAATTCGCACGCGAGGACGGGCTTTTAGAGGACGTTACAGATAAATGGAATCTCGTTGACTGGCCGCAGAATTTGCGTGACGGATACGAT
>CAZMKU010000010.1:0-26661 GCA_964567085.1 uncultured Clostridium sp. | reverse complement strand
CACAATGCCAAGCATAAAAATATAATTAAAATAAACTTTTTCATAATAAAAACCGTCCTTTCGTAACAATTAAAGCCAATATCAAAAAGCGCACAAGCAGAACCGTTAAAAACAGCTCAGCTTGTACGCCCAATATCTCCGATTTTCAGTTTCCTCGTTCAAAATGAAAAGAGCAATCGTATTTTCGCGCAAAGCCGAGCTGTTTTACATTATAGAAAATCATAATTGCACCTCCATTTTTTATTTGGTATATTTTCCCTGCTTTTTACGGCAGGGGTGGGGGTTGTATTAAGGAAGTGTATACTCTATTACTTTGGTTTGGAGATTATTACTGTCAACATCAATCGTTGCATAAACAGTCCAACCTTTATAATTTGGAGTTAGATCTTTTCTGCTGTTTTCATCTTCAAAACAAAAATAATATCTACTAATTTCTTCTCTTTGTTCAGTTGCTAAAAAAGAATTTGATATTTTGCTTTTTATATATTCAATGCCATAAATATCAACAAGAGCAAGAACAGCTTTTGCGTACATTGTTTCTTTGCTTTTCATATTATTAACCTCCAAACAATTTTTTTAGTATTTCGATTTCTTCTTGTGTTAAATATGAAGATACATTATCAATTTCTATAATTCCGAGTTTGTTATAAATGCATCGTTTCATATCAGGAGTAATTATGTTAAATTCATCTTGCCATTCCATAAAACTCGCCAACTCAACGTCCGATGCAGAAGGTTGCAAATCTCCTATATACGGATGAGAATGACAATTAAGTATACCTTTATATTTTTTTATTTCCGATAGAAGTTCAGAAGATATTTCTACACCCTTGTTGTTTCCCTTAATTATAATATTTCTTCCGTTCACAGAAACCGATGCAAACTCAACACCCGTTTGTCGTGATAACAAAGCCATTTCATTAAATTTATATGGCTCATCAACTTCTATTTAATATTATATCATATTACCAATGTATTGTCAATAGATGATAATTTGCTTTTGTATACACGTATCAACAAAATTGAGATAGAAAAATACCCTGCCGAGAGCTTTTCGGCAGGGATTAGTTTAATATTAAGTTTCAACCGAAATTACGTAATCGTAAATAGGCTGGCCGCCCGAAAGCATCGCAACCTCGCATGCTCCGCCGACCTTTGCGGAAATGATTCCCGCAACTCTCTCTGCCTCCTCGTCGGACACGCCCTCACCGTAGAATACCGTAACGAAGGATGCGCCCGTCATACCGCGGGAAAGCTGCTTTACACACGACTCGCTCGTATCGGTTACGCAAGCGATCTTGTTCTCAACGAGTCCCAGGAACTGACCCTTCTTAATGGTAAATCTGTCGATCTGCGTATCTCTTACCGCGTATGTCACGGACATAGAGGTTACCATTTCGTAAGCAAACTTCATTTCCTTTGTATTCACGTCAACCTCGGCGTCGGGGTTAAACGCGATCATAGCAGAAATACCCTGTGGAACGCTTTCGGTCGGGAGAACAATAACCTTTCTTTCGGTCACGATCTCGGACGCCTGCTTTGCTACCATACTGATATTCTTATTGTTAGGAAGAATATACACGTACTCCGCAGGGGTCTTCATTACCGCGTCGATAATATCCTGTGTGCTGGGGTTCATCGTCTGGCCGCCCTCGATAATGGTATCAACACCAATATCGCGGAACATAGCGGAAATACCCTCACCCATACATACGCTGACAAAGCCGTATTTCTTTTCGATCTTTGTCTCCTTCTTTTGAGGAACGTCCTTTGCCGCGCCGCCGCTGAGATTGGTATGCTGATTGCGCATATTCTCGATCTTAACGGACGCAAGCGCGCCGAATTCGATCGCGCGCGTGAGCACCGCGCCGGGATCGTTCGTATGAATGTGGAGCTTTATAATGGACTCATCGTCAACGAATACCGCGCTGTCACCGATGCTCTTTATAAATTCGTAAAGCTCGCCCGAGGTATCCTCGCCGAGATACTGTTCATTTTTGTCAATAATACATTCCGTGCAATAGCCAAACTCGATAGAATCGGTATCGAAATCCGAGAAGTTTGCGCCCTCTGCGGCAAGCACCGTGGGCTCCTTTTCGGGCTTGTTTAGGTTTTCAACGGCATCACCGAAATAAGCGAGCTTCATTCCTCGAAGAACCAGCACAAAGCCGTAGCCGCCCGCGTCAACAACGCCCGCCTGACGAAGAACAGGAAGCATATCGGGGGTCTTGGCAAGCGTATCCTCCGCGCTCTTTACAACAAGCTCTATAAGCTCGTCAACAGTAATAGAATTATTTGAATCATAAGCGGATCTCGCGTCCTCGGAGCATACTCTCATAACCGTGAGAATAGTTCCCTCCGTAGGCTTCATAACCGCTCTGTACGCCTCAACCGTTCCGCGCTCAAGAGCCGCAACAAGCTCGCGGGAGCCCGCCTCGTCAATTCCGCGAAGCGCCTTGCCCATACCTCTGAAAAACAGCGAGAGTATCGCGCCAGAGTTACCTCTTGCGCTTCGAAGCATAAGTCCCGCGATCTTCTCCGCAACTGCGCCGACACCCTCCGCATCGCTCGCGGTCTTGATGGTACTCATCGTAAGGCTCATATTCGTTCCCGTATCACCGTCAGGCACGGGGAAAACGTTAAGATTATTAGTTTCTTCCTTGTTATTATCGAGATGGTTCGCAGCCGATATCATCATGCCGCAATATAACTTTCCCGTAATTCCCATTTAAGTCTCCATTCCGCCGCCGCTGTGGCAGCACAAATACTTTTCTCTTGTCGAGAATTATCTCTGTGTTCCTATGAAAAAGAGCGCAAGCGTACCGGGGCCTGAGTGAGCGCCGATAACGGGGCCGACGTAATCAATAAGAATGTCCGTAATGCCGAATTCCTCCGTGATCATATCCGCAAGAAGCTTCGCATCATCGTAGCAATCGCCGTGGCAGATGTAGACCGTCTGCTCCTTGGGGTCGATCGCGGTTTCCTTCATCTTTTCGAGAAGCATTGTAATAGCCGCTCTTCTGCCTCTTGCCTTCGCAACGTTGATAAGATGTCCCTCGTCGTCAACGTGAAGAACGGGCTTGATCGAAAGCATAGTTCCGAGAACCGCAGTTGCAGCGGAAACGCGACCGCCGCGCTTCAAGAAGAAAAGATCGTCAACCGTAAACCAATGGCTCAGGTGAAGCTTCGTCTGTTCAACGTATTCAGCAACCTCCTCGATAGTAGCGCCCGCAGCCTTCTTTCTGCAAGCCAGAGTAACGAGAAGTCCCTGACCGAGCGCAGCGCAAAGCGTATCAACCGCGATGATCTTTCTGTCGGGATACTGCTCCGCAAGCTCCTCGCAAGCGTTCTTACCGTTCATAAACGTAGCGGAAAGTCCCGAGGAAAATCCAAGGTAAAGCACGTCGCGGCCTGCAGCAAGCTCAGCCTCGAACGCTTCCTTAAATCTCTCCATATTTACTGCAGACGTCTTCATATCTCTCTTTTCGCGGAGCAGCTCATAAACCTCGTGAGGATCAACCTCGTGATTAAAACGAGTACCCACGCCGCCAATATTAACCTCAAGTGAAATAACCTTTATTCCAAGCTCAGCCACCTTATCGGAGGGCAGATCGCACGAAGAATCTGTAAAAATAATATAATCCATAATTTTTTCCTTTCGTAAAGCGCTTGCGCGCTCTGTTATTTTCGTGTTTAAAGCATTAAAATTGAAAATTGTAAACTCGTACAACAAAACGCTTCGCGCACTCATTCACATATTATTATACTATATTTTTGCACGTTTGTCAATATTTTTCTCCTCCAAAAGATACCGAGATAAGAACAGGGTGTTAATTTATTATGGAATTTTAAGGTTTTTTGTTGCTCATTGACAAAAAACTCTTTTTGTGCTACAATTATCTATATTGCACGTTTAAAAAATGGAGACATAGATGACAGTAATCATAGCCGAGAAGCCAAGCCTTGCGAGAAACATCGTCGCAGGAATAGGTCAGATGCAAAAGAAAAACGGATATTTTGAAGGGTGCGGATACCTCGTTACGTGGGCGTTCGGTCACCTGTTTTCGCTGTGCGACATTGAGGATTACACAGGAACAAGCGGCAAATGGACCATGGATACGATTCCCTGCTTTCCCGAGGAATTCAAGTTCAAAATGAAGCTTGGCGCGGATAAGAAGGTCGACGCGGGTGTTGCTCGTCAATTTGAAACCATAAAATATCTTTGCACCCGTCCCGACGTTGACACTATCGTAAACGCGGGAGACTCCGACCGCGAGGGTGAGATCATAATCAGAATTTGCGTTATGAACACGGGCGCTGCAGGCAAATCCTTCAAGCGTCTCTGGCTTCCCGACCAGACCCCCGAGACCGTAAAAAAGGCTCTCGCGGAGATGAAGGACGAGAGCGAATATGAAAATCTTGCAGACGAGGGCTTCGCACGTACCTATATCGACTGGCTCTACGGCGTAAATCTTACAAGATACGCGACGCTCAAAACGGGCACGCTTCTCCGCGTAGGGCGCGTTATCGTTCCTATCGTCAAGGCGATATACGACAGAGATATGGAGATACGCAATTTCGTTCCCGAAATATATTACGCGATAATTTCCAAGGAGCAAACGAACGGCGAGACGGTCGAGCTTTTCTCCAAGCAAAAATTCGACAAGGACAAGCTCGCTGACGCCACCGCTCTGTGCGAAAAATACAACTCGTCGGAAGCGATAGTAAAATCCAAAAAGAGCAAAAAGGAGACCCTCAATCCCCCGAAGCTTTTCTCGCTCTCAAAGCTCCAGAGCTTACTCGGTAAAAAGTATAAAATGTCAATGGCAGACAGCCTTGCCATCGTCCAGAAGCTTTACGAGGAGGGCTATCTGACGTATCCCAGAACCAACTCCGAATACCTTGCAACAAACGAAAAGGACAAAATAAGAAAGATTATTTCAAATATCAGAGGCATTGGCTACCCCGTTGAATTCAAGGACAAAAAGAGCATTTTTGACGACTCGAAGATCGAGAGCCACTCGGCGCTGACGCCCACCTACAAGATACCCAAAAAGGAGCACCTGAACGAGCGCGAGATGCAGGTCTACCAGACGGTTTTCCGCCGCTTCGTTGCGGTATTCTGCTCCGAGGAGGCTCTGGCGCAAAAGACCGAAATGGTAATTGCCGTAGGCGACCACGAGGACTTTACGCTCAAAGGAATTACCATTCTCCAAAAAGGATTTTTGCGCTTTGACGATGCAGACAGACGCGACAAGATACTCCCCTCTCTCGAGGTTGGCGACAAGGTAAATATCAGCTTCAAGCCACAGGAAAAGCAGACCACCCCGCCCAAGCACTACACGATCGAAACTCTAAACAATTATCTCAAGAATCCCTTCAAAAAGGACAAGGCGGCGCTGAACGAGGCAAAGGCTCACGAGGGCGAGCTTCTCGGCGGTGAAATTGAGAACGACGACGAGGACTACAAGGCGATCTTCGAGGGCCTCGAGCTTGGCACGGAGGCGACGCGAACAGGCATTATCGACAACGCAAGAAAGTCGGGATATATTGAGCTTAAAAAGGACGTTTATACCATTCTGCCGAACGGCGAATATCTCATCGAGCAGCTATCGCGAATGAATATTTCAATGGACAAATACAAGACCAGCGTGCTCGGTCAGGCGCTCAAAAAGGTTTATCGCCGCGAGATAACCGTCCGTGATAGCGTCAATATGGCGGAAAATGAGATCCGCGAGGTATTTGCGCGACGCGACGAGCCTATTGAGAACGACAACGACACGGGCTTTTACGGTGATTTGGTCGGCGTATGTCCGCTCTGCGGAGAAAACGTCGTCAAGGGCAAATACGGCTACGGCTGTCTTGGCTACAAGAACGGCTGCGCGTTCAAGCTGAGCTCCTATATCTGCAAGAGAAATATTTCCATTTCAAACGCGCGCCTGCTCCTCTCCGAGGGCAAGACCGCCGAGATACAGAACTTTATTTCAAAGAAGGGCACGCCCTTCTCTGCCCGCCTCGTTCTTCGCGACGGCAAAGCGGAATTTGACTTTACAAAATAAAAAGATCCCCGATGTGAAATTCACATCGGGGTTTGTGTTTTATGCGTCAGTCATTTCTGTAAACGTGAGTATTTCGCGGATACCTTCAACGTCTGTTTCAACGTACTTGATATCAAGAATATCTCCTATTTCTACCATAATGATCTTTTCATTTGCAGATACGCGGCACTTATAGATATTACCGTCGGAAGCGGTAATATAAACGTAAGTTTCACCGCCGATAACTACGTCCCTTACAGACACGACCGTAATTGCAGCCGACTTGGCATCATCGTCAGGATCAGGCTTCTCCGGAGCATTAACCACACCGTTCTTTACGAGCAGCTCTCGGTAGTTCTCGATCGCCTCTGCCTGCGTATCGCCGATAGCAACTATATTTACGTTCTCAACGTTTACGAGCGCGAACTGCTTGACGTAGCCGTTATCGTCCTTGAGCACCATAATATAGGTCGCCTCGCCCGAAATATTAACAAGCGACGGGAAGGACGCCTTATAGCCCATATTCTGAACCTGACCTGCAGCGGCGTTCATAGCCGAGTATTCCTCCGCACCCGCAACGGCGTAGTAAATATATTCTCCCGTTCTCGCGTTACTGATAATAAATCCTATATTGGATTCATCGGCGGTCACGGACGTAACGCCCGTAAAATACCAAACGTCGTCCTCAATAGTGATATATCCGTAGTCGTCTGTGGTCTGCTTGCAGCCGACCTTGGAGAAAATTGAATTGAAGAAGCCGCCCGAGAGCATACCGTGCCAATTGTACTTTTCAACGGCGAGGTCACCCGAATAAACCGTATCCACCCAAGACGGAGTATCCTCCACCGAATAAAGCTCGCTCTCACCCGTCGAAGGATCAAAAACAATCACCTCGTTTACGTCCATCGCGCCGAAAAGTCCAACCTTCGCCTGCAGGCAGGAAACGATGTAATAGGGATTACCGTCATCGTCGATCTCAAAAGTAACGAAATCAAATATCTTAGTAGGATATTCAAAGCGAAGCTTTCTCATAAGGTCGTCGTTGAAATACGCGGAATCAACGTATTTCAAGGGCTTCTCGAACTCGATATATTCCGCGCTGTTTGCCTTTGAGTCAACGGGATCGACCATAACGTAGCCGGGAATTCCGCTGTCTCTGTTATTGACCCAACGGAAAAAGTCGGCGTATTCAAGATTGTTTACCTTCTTGGGGTTGTTGTTGAAATTTATCTGGGTATATTTTGCGCCGATCTCGTACTGCGAAATGTTATCGGCAAGCTTACCCATAGTGTTTTTACCGATAAGCTCCGCAGACGCGCTATCCATAAGCGCAATATTCGTAATCTCGTCAGCCTCCTTCATATCCTCCTCAAAAACTGCCTCGCTGATATTGATTATCGAAGCGTACTGACGGGCATTGAACAGCCGGGACGACAGGATCGAGCCTACGATGACCACGGCCACGGGAATAGCGATAAGGATTATCGGAATAAAGTTGAGCTTGCCCCTCACTTCCTTACCATTCACGTTTATAACCTTGAAGCCGTTTTTCTTCTCCGCCGTCTTAACACTTCCCTTTTTGAACAGGAAAGGTACGGAAAAGCTGAAGATCACCGCGGAAAGATAAAACCAGAAGCCAACGTCATAAATATTTATCGCGGGAAGAACGATATAATACGAAATTGCAGTAAACGCAATTCCAATACACAAGGATAATATTATTTTCTTTGTGAGTGCTTTTCTATCCATAGCTGCCTCCGAAAAATATAAATTCACACTATTATTATATCACTTTTAATAATAAAAGTCAATAGAGACAAAGAAAGCTCCCCCATAGACCGCGAGGGTCTATGGGGGAAAATATTAAGAAATACCCAGAAGCTGCAATATCCAGGCTGCAAGCGCGCCTGCCATAGCGCTTATTACGTGAGTTACTGCCCTCCCTAAAATAGCTGAAGGTCTCTTCTCCATCTTGCTTATGGCGTTGAGGCTCTGCTCACACTGATCGTGCTGAAGCTTCACCTCGGGCTCAAGCTTACTCGTGCATTTTTCAAGATTTTCGATCTTGATCTCATGCTTGTCAAGTGTTTCCTGCGTTCTTGCGTGTCTTTCCTCGCAAAGTTCCTTGTTGTAGTTTTCCATAATTCTTCTTCCTTTCTCCTATTTTTAAACAAAAGAAGGATGGGTCACGGAAAACATCAAAGAGCTGAATTTGCCTCTTCAAATTTCTTCTGCTGCTCCTCGAGAAATTCCGCGGTCTTGAGGTCCTGAATTTCCGACTGGTCGATAACAAGCGCAAACTTGCGTCTTACCTTTACCCATTCGCCGCGCTTGATAACACAGTTCTTGCCGTTTACCGCAACGTAAACGTCATCCTTATATTTATCATTGTCGCGGAAAAGCTTAATGCTTACGTATTCGTTGAGATAATCCTCCGCTGCCTGCTTCTTGCGCTTTTTTTCTTCCTTCTTTCCGTTCTCAACGCTTTTGAGAAGCGCGATCTCGGCGTCCTTCTCGAGAAGCTTCGCCTCGTATTCCTTTTTAAGAGCGCTTATTGCATCAATGTTTTTTGTGTTTTCCATGATTTTTTCCTTTCAGTTATCTATGTGTTTTTGTTTAATTATTCGTAGCAAGCGGATGCAAGGGTTTCAATTCTTACCATAAACGCCTCGCAAAGTCTTACGCTGACCTTTGACGCCTTCCAGCCGACGGTCGCTCTCTGATTGAGCGGGTCATCAGCGCCCGAGCTGCCGAGCTGCTTTACGATATGCTCAAGGCCGCCGCCCTCAATAGACGTAGTGCCGTAAGCGTTGTCACCGAATACGAGCGTAGCGTATACGTCCTCATCGTTTTCGCCCGCGCCTGCCGCGCGGATAACGTCACCCGCCGAGCAAGTAACGGACGCGGCAATAGTACCCGCCGCATCCTCTGCCAAGAAGAGCGAGCTGGTTGTATTTGCGGTAACATAATACTGCTTGTCACCGATAGTGATATGCTTGCCGCTGAGCGAGCCCGCAGCAACTGCAACGTCACACGTAAAGCTAACAACACTTGCTTCAGTCGCATCGGCTGACACCACGAGCGTGCCGCCGGGCACGAGCTTTTCGGCATAAAACACCTTGGCTTCCGTGCTTTCGATAAATCTTACGCCCTCGATCTTACCGATCTCACCCTCGTAAATATTCTCGGGAGTAGCGTACTGATGGGGGAATTTCCAGTTGGGGTCGCTCATAAGGTCGTACGCGCAATCGGGATGAATGATAGCGATATACGAGCCGTCGATCTTCTCCGCGTTCTGATTCTTTAAGAATCTTACCGCGCGTCTGATTGCGGAAACCGTAAGATAACAGTTGTCCGCGGGATCCTCATTATTACCTGTAAGAAGGTGTCTTGCGCTCACCTGACCGTCCGCATACTGAACGTTAGTACCGCCGCAAACCACCTCACGCGTGATAGCGTCAAGGGTTCTGCCCGCCTGCGCGCCGAGAAGCTTCGTCGCCATGCAAAGATTATTGTCGATAGCGCTCATAAGAAGAAAATCGCTGAACTCGACGTAGCCGCCGTACTGCGCGACGGTCGCGTTTACCGTGTTCATATCAATTTTCTGACCCGTGGGTGTAACACCCTCAACGATGGAATCCGTAAGAGTGGGAAGCGGATTGTAGCGGCGGAACTGAATAGTCTTACCGTTGCCGCGAGGAATGTTTACCTTCTGCGCGAACTTGTCGTAAACAAGCGCGGGCTCGGCGTTGTCGATAAGATAATCAGAGTAATAGGTCTTCATTTCCTCCGTAAGACCCTCGCCTGACGCATATGCAACGTTTATTCCCAAGGTATTGTTGGAAACACCCTCAGTTCCCATAATAGCTGTCCCTGCGCCAAACAAGGACAGATTTATCTTTGTGTCTGAAATTTTCATATTTAATCTCCTTTTGATTATTTAAAATTGATGAGCAGACCCCCTGCGGCTCTCTTTGCCGCCTGAGCTCTCTCCTCTTTTGTCATTTTGGATACGTCCTTCTTGGGACTTGTGTGGCGTCCCGAAAGTCCGTTTTCATCGGGGCGAAGGCGTCTTTGAGCAATTTTCTTTATGAGCTCCTTTTTCGTCTCGTCCCTGATGCTTTGCTCCTTTTTCTGCATTTCTGCTTCAAGCTCGCGGAGCATCTGCGAGCGCTTCTGCTCGAGCGCTCTTTCAACCGCCGCCTTGACGTCCTCGTCGTAAAAGGATTTATAAAGCCCGCCGACAAGGTCTCTGTAGTCCTCCGCCGTCGGCTCAAATTCCTCTATATGAAAGCTCTCGCCGTCAATTTCAATATTCTCCGCAAGCCCTTCGCCGTCGTCGCTTTTCACGTCTGATGCTTCGGGCAAAAAATCAAATTCGTTCATCTGCTATCTCCTCAAAATTTAAATTTGCAATATCAAATTCGGGCGGTGCGCACAGCGCGGAATCCCAGACCTTGTTAACAACGGTAATTTCAGTCGGGTACATTTCACCAAGCTGCAAAAAGCCTATGCACGCCATACGAAACGCCTCATCGCCAAGATTTGCGCATTCGATATCAACGTCGCCCGATCTCAAACGATATATTTTAAGTCTTGCGCCAAATGTATTTTTGAGATACCCGAGCAGCGTGTAAAACACCGCGGAGATCCCCGCGCAAACTATGAGCTGACCGTTTTCCTTATGCGACGAATGTCCCTTCATAACAAGCCTGATGTTACCTCCCTCAAGTCTTTTAAACTCAGCCGATACCACCTTACCCGACCTCCGTGCGCGCAGTCAGCTCCGAGCGCAATCTGCCTATTCCGTCAAAGTCCATAACGCTGAGCATAAGCCTGGTCTTTTCAAGATTTTCCTTGTCAAACGCGCCAAGCTCATAAAGCTGAATGGCAAAGTCGTTAAGCTTTTCCTTCTCGGTAGGCGAGCGCTTTCTCGTGTCTATCTCAATGTCAAATACGGGACATTCTCCCTCCTCGCCCTTGATCCTTGATGCCGAAAAGGTCTCGTAAACGTATTCACCGTTCTCGCCAACTACGCGGAATACTCGCTCCTCGTCGTAAAACTGACGGATAAGCTCGATGACCATTTCCCAGATCTCAATACAAGCGCGGCAGGAATTTTCTATTCCGTCCCGAGAAAGCTTGTTTCCCGCGCTCTGAAGCATATCAATGGCAGACGCCGCGGTAACTCCCGAGGTGGTGCCTCCCGTCATTACGTCACGGCAGCCCGTGGTCTCCTTAAGCTCCTCGATCTTGAGCTTCTTGACGTCAATAACCGAGCTGTCGATAGAGCCTATGTCAATTCTCTTGAGCTTTTCCTCGTCGATGTCACCCTCGACCTCGACAATACCCTTGCTCATATCGACAAAATCGTTTACGTTCACGCCAAGGCTCTTTTTCGCCCAGAATCTTACCTTGGACGCCCAATTCGAATAGTCGATAAGATTTTTGTCAAGCGTATCTATATAGTTCTGGCACTGTCCTCCGACCGCGATAAGTCCAAAGCCGCATACGTCGTTATCGCAGGGATACATCGTGTCAAAAACAATGGGATATTTGCCGTGAGTGTACCAGCCGTCAGCGCACGTCTCGTCAGCCTCGGAGGAATAAATAACGGTATTACCCGCAAATTTGCAAAAATGTAGCCTCTCGCAGCCGTCCTGCAGGGTCTTATAGTACCAATCCACGATAGCGCATTTCTCACTCGAATCCACACTGTCCCCGTAAACGTCTCTGACAAGACTCTGATTTGCAGAAATAAAATCCTCGCTTGCAAGTACGGGATATTTGCTCTGCGCCTTGCCTATATCCTCAAGCGAGCAGATGAAAACATTTCCCGAGTCCTGAATATTTGAAATACCCGCTTCCCAGAAGATATTTTCAATATTTATGCTGCGAATATCAATATCTCCGAGCCCCTGATTTAAAAAATTGTTCCAGAAAACTCCGTAAACGGCGGTTCCGTGACGTATCTTTTCCCAGGCGTTATCGGAATAGATCTTATCAAATTTACATCTGTTGTTTATAACGGGTATGATCTTCGAGAGGATCTCCGCTTCGGCGGTATCGCCCTCCTCGCGCGGCAGACAAACGCAAACTGGCATATTGTCGATCACGTCCGCGTGCTTGTTTACCACGCTGTTGAATAGCCACGCCGACGACTCGCCGAAGCCGCTCTCATATCTCTTGCTCCAGACGGTCCTCTCGTCGCTTATTCTTTTTGACAAGGCGGATTTATCCTCTATGTACTTTTTCAGTGTCTCGATACCCAAAACGATATCGGGATGCGTATTTTTATTTTCAATCATATTAATTTCCTCATATAATTATTGTTCTTTTTGCATATAGCGTCTCATATAATCCGCGACGGGAGTATGGTCCCTGTCCTTAATAATTATCGGAATATCCCGTCTTGCAGCCTTTATCGGATGCTCCATGCAGATATATCTCAGCTCGTCGTAAATGTGGTCCTCGCCCGAGGTATCAACGTCCTCGACGTCGGTCGTATCGTAAACCAAGGACGGGAACGTGCGAAGAAAATTTTTGCAGGTGGAAAAAATATAAAGCATAGGTCTGCCCTCGCCGTCAAACGCGAGACGGTTGTGTATCTGCTGCTTTCCCGCGATACGCGAATTGTCACCGCGGTCGAAATAAACACATTGCTTCTCCATGATCTCGCCGATGCTCTCTCCTCCATTCTTCTGAAAAATGGCAGGATCGGCGACACCGTAAATACTTTTTTTCGAAAGGTTTATATCCTCGCTCTCGATTCGTCTTATCTCGCGGGCGATCCGCTCGGCATTCCAACGCACGCCCTCGTTGGGCGTTTTCGTGCAGCCGTAAAGCTCGCGTATTCTGTATATTCTGCCGTCCGTATCAATAGCATACCAACCAACCGAAAACGGCTTGGAATATCCCCAGTCAAAGCTGCGGTACACCTTCCACTGCGATGGTATTTTAAACGGTCTGATAACGTGAGTGGAGATGCCGTCGTCGTAGCCGTCGATATTATCGCGCCACTCGGTGAATACTTGTCCCGAAAAGGAATTCCAATCTCCGTACAGGAGCGCCGCCTTATCCTTTTCAGACAAGGACGCAAGCCGCGTAAGGTACTCGGGGTTATTTTGGAGCAGGATCTTATTATCAAAAACCGTAGACGGCACGAATATTCTTGACTTTCTCCGCAGCTCCTCGTGTCCGTCGGGAAACAGTATTTTTACGTCCTCAAATATCGTGGTCATGGGCGGCGCGGGAGTAATAAATCTCTCCTTGACCCACCCGTGACCTATGCCGCCCGGGTTCGCCTGCGCTCTCATATAACAGCGCGTGCCCGCGCCGTTCGGACGGTTTCGCGAAAACAGATAGCTATATTCGTCAAAAGTAAACTGCGTCAGCTCGTCAAAGTCAATAAAATCATAGTTTTTTCCCTGATAATTGTACTTGTCCGCGCTATGCGCCATAGAACCGAAATAGATCTTCGCTCCCGACGGAAAAGTCCATACGTGCTTACTTGAATTGTAGACCGCGCCCGGATTCGAAGGAAGATACAGCTCGTGCGAGCGGTCGATAAGCTCAAACAGCTGCGGATAGGTCTTTCGCAGAATAAGAGCGCGATAATGCGGAATATGTACCTGCCGCAGAGCCTCGACGAGAGCGCAGTCGGATTTGCCTCCGCCCGCCGCGCCTCCGTAAAGCCCCTCGTCCTCAAGCCGTGACATAAAAATTCTTTGCTTCTCCTGGGGCCGCCAGAGGTATTCTTTGTCGCTCTGCGCACTGATTATTTTCTTTTTGGGAATAATGATCCTCGCGCTTCCCATCGCGCCGCGTCCGTCAGCCTTCATTATACTCGTCAACCGTGTCAGCCACAGGAATTTCTATTGCCGCCGCGGGCTCGCCGCCCGACGCATCGGGCTTATCGCTCCATTTTGACGGCTGACGGTTTTTGAGCCAATAAGACATAGCCCTTACGTCTGCGGGTATATAATTGTCGTCCGCGCCCGTCTGAAGCTCCTCGTATTCGCGTATCTTCTTGCCCGTATCGGGATCGTAATCGACCCGCTTGAGCTTATAGGTCTTGTTCACGGTCACGCTATATCCCGTCGCCTTCTTATAAAGCGCCTCGATGACCGCAAAATCCGAGCCGAAGCGGCCGAGCTTCAATGCATTCTGAAACTCCTTATGCTCAGCCTTCCATTTACGGAAGGTCTTATACGACACGCCCGACATCTGCGCTATCTCGGAGTCGGTATAGCCCTCCTCCGCCATTCGTCTCAAATATTCCTCGCCGTATTCCTCAATGTAACGCTCATATTTCGTTTTCCTCATTATCTCCACCACAAGCTACATCCGACTCGCACACGGAAATAAAGTAATTCTCGTCGTCAATACGGAACTTCAAGGAATACTTACCCAGAGCCATCGCCAGCTCCTTCTTATCTATCTTGGTCTCACCGCTCTTACAAAGCATAAAAAACAGTAAGGCCTTTATGAGCGTGTTTATCTCCTCGAGCCCCTCGCACTTTTCTCTGTAATGCTTTATAAGTCGGTTTCTCTCCTCAAGAATATAAGAAAGCTTTTCCTTATTAGCCATCATTGTACTTCCTTTCGTAAAAATTATCCATCGCCTTTTTAAAAAGGCATTCCTTCCATTTGTCAGGATGCGCGCAATAGCCGTATATCACGTCCCGTTTCGCGCGCCTGTCGGGGAAATTGAAGCTTGCGCACTCGCAAGCTATCTGTCTGTCTTTGCCAAGTTCCTTTATGTATGGGCATACTCCTCTGAATGCCATTTCAAAAAAGCTCCTTTCTATGCTTTTACTTTTTCCTTTATATATGCAATCGTTAAGTTTACTTAACCATATCTGTAAAAAAATATACCGGTCTATTCCTTCCAAATTTTGCCAAGTCGCCTTAACTGCAACAATTATAGCACATTTGTTCCATTTTGTCAAGGGAAGGTAAAGTTTTCTAAACTTTTTTAATTTTCCTTATTGACAAAAGGTTTTTTGTGTGCTAAAATAAATTTACAGAACAAAAGTTCTGTGTACAAATTGTGAACGTCCCTCAAATTCAATCAGATAAGGAGCCGATTATGGATAAAAAAGCTCTCTTCACAAAGCGTCTTATAAAAACCGTCAAGGACAAGGGGCTCACCTTTGCCGAGCTGTCAAGACTCTCGGGAATTTCAAAGGCGCGCATCAGCCAATACGTAAACGGCGTCTATATGCCGAACTCTGCCGCGATCTCTTCCCTGTCTGCCGCCCTGAACGTCCACCCCGATTACCTTCTTGGAAATATCGACACGGAGCGCGCGTCCCCGAAGGATGCAAGATCACTCAAAATTTTGGGTGAGGTCAGATGCGGCGCGCCCGCAATCGCAGAGGAGATATATATGGGAGAGATTTCGGTTTCCCGCCATATTGACGCTGATTTCTGCCTTATTGCCCGAGGAGACAGTATGACAGACGCGCGGATCTACGATGGGGATTACGTTTTTATCAAAAGGTGCGATATGGTTGAAAACGGCAGGATCGGTGTTTGCGTGATAGACGGCGAGGCGACCTTGAAGCGCATTTACTACTATCCCGAGAAGCAGCAGCTTCTTCTCGTCCCCGAAAATAAGGCGTATGAGCCTCTGAGCCTTGTCGGAGAGGAGCTTCGGGATATTCACATATTGGGTCAAGCTGTTGCCTTCACTTCATTTTTATAAATAAACGCGAATGGGTTACGAGGTAGCTCATTCGCTTTTTAAATACAAAATATCGCAAATAATATCATCAATATGTAGGATAGATATATCTCCCATATCGAAATATTCCTTGATTTTTTCAAGAAGCTTCAAATTGCCGCTCACAGATGCAAAATATCTGTACAAATTTCCCTCCTCGTCGCATATTTTGACGCTCCACATCTCACCCGTCCCCTTTTCAATGGACATCTTATAATCTGACATAAGCTCTTTCCTTTACTCATTTCGTTATTACCATTATAGCACACGCGGATTTCGAATTTTTTTCACCCAAATAATCGAAAATCCGGAATTTTCGTCACTTTACGTACCGTAATCTCGGATTTTATTTTTAAAAGCAAAATATTTATTTAATATCGCCAAAACCATTGTAGCAAATGTCACACAAAAATCATGTCGTATTTGCATAGCACGACATAATTTTCCTTCTATAATTTTGTATTTTTTGATGCCTTCGATTAAAAAATTTTTATGAAATTTTGAACTTTTGAGCTGAATTTTTCCTGAAAGCTCTATTTTGATAACAAATTGGGTAAAACTTTTATTAAATTCATGTCCCGAGCTTTACAAATTTTAATATATAAAGCAACCTGACCAAAATATGCCGACGTTTTACGGGCGCGAGCTCAAATAATTCAAATATTTTTTCGCAAATGTCAAGTGCTAAATTAAAAAATTATTGAATTTTTTTCTATACCGAGCTTTTGAAGCTCATTTTCAAAGAGCGTAGCGGAATTTTTGTAATTAAATATGCCTCGTGGGTAGTGATTGATGAAGTCCTGTATTTGTTTTATCTCTTGTGGGGTGTACTTGCTTATGGGTGTACCTTTGGGGATAAATCTGCGGATAAAGCCGTTTTGGTTTTCGTTACTTCCACGTTCCGAAGAACAGTAGGGGTGACAGTAATAGACGGTGGTGCGTTGTCTGCCGGAAGGTGAATACTCCATTCCCTCTGTGTTGGCAAATTCACAGCCGTTGTCGCAAGTAAAGGACTTGAAGATTTTACGGAAATTCCGTGTACCTATTTTACGTTCTATATGGTTTAATGCGTTTACTGTGCTTGCTGATGATTTATCTTTTGCAATAAGTATAAGTTGCATTCTCGTTTTACGCTCGGTAAGTGAAAGAATGGTTTTACCTTTAGTTTGCATACCGATTACGCTATCCAATTCCCAATGACCGAAAGATGTTCTATTATGAATTTCTTTCGGTCTTTTTTCTATTGAATGGTCTATGCGAGGGAGCTTTTTTGTACGCTGTACTTTTTTATATTTCCTTTTCTTCGCTTTGCGGAGCAGATTTTTGTTTGTTATGTTACGGAACACACCTTTATCTATGTAGCTATACAGAGTTACTCAGCATACCTTGGTTTTGAACTCTAAATTGTTATCCTTTATGAAGCCTAACAGAGCTTCGGGAGAATAGCCTGCAAGTATCATTGTTTCAACGAATTTTGCAAAGGCATGATCGTTGCCTATCTTTAATTGTGCTCCTTTTGCGGTTGCGTTATAATCTGCGTTGCGTTGTGCCTTATATGCGCTATATTTTGTTGTTTCAGTCCAATCTGTATTACGGTGCTGATACGCCCCTCTTTTCAATTCTGCATATATTGTTACCTTTGAGAAGCCTAATTCCTCTGCTATCTTCCATACAGGCACTTTAGCATTGTGCAGAGCTTCTATTTTGTATCTGTCTGCTTCGTTCAATCTTCTGTATGCTCTTTTCTTTTGTTCTTTCATTTTGGATATGCTCCTTTCAAGGCTATATGCCACAGTTTTCGTGCTTGTCTATGCTTTGCGGTATAGACAGGCTTTTTCTTTTTTTGTTGATTACGGAGTGGGTGGGAGGGCGTGAGGAAAACGGCTGCTCGCCTGTCCTTTTCCTCACGGCCTTACTCCCTCCCACTCTCTTTACTCTGCCGTTTGGAAAGAATGGGGGATTCTTTTGTGTCGTGGCGGTTGTTTGTTCTTCGCCTCACGGCGATTTTGTGTTTGTTGATTTATGCACGTTACGTAAATTGGCATACCGCCTACAAAACATAAAAAGGTGGGGTATATGAATTTTTTACAAACTTTTTCTAACACACGGGGAAAAACTTTATAAAAATTTCATATCTTCCTCGGCTGAAGCCGACTTTTGATATTTTGTATTCTGTATGCACCTCTGCAAATACAGAGGTGCTCGCGCCCCTCTCTCTACATAGAGGAGAGCAACTTTTTGATTGTGGGGTGCGTGGGGTGAAATCTTAACTGTGCTATCGGTATCGGGCAGAAGGGAGTAAATACACCGCTAAAGCGGAGAAAGGAGTTTTTCGGTTATGCAGTTATTTGTAAATGCAAAAGAAGCTCCCACGCTTATCTCTGCACTTGAGGACTATCTTGCAAAACACCCTCATAGCAAAGAAGCGAAAGAACTTCTTTCACGAATTTATATCTGCCTTGAAAAACAAGGCAAAACCAAGAAGAAAGTAACCGACTAAAGCCTTTTTATCTTGGTCGGGGGAGCGTCACCCACTCCCCTTGACAGTATCTATTATACAACACAATTTGCCGAATTTCAAGAGGTTTTTACATTTTCGGAACTTCGTACAAAATCGGCTGTTGACTAATGAAAAACAAAATTATGCACTATGCACAAAGGAGTAAAAAATGATACATCAATTATACAGAAACGCAGACCTTGAAATCGGTAAAACATACGCCAACAAAGGCGGTGGAAAATTTCAATGTTTGAGATACGAAGGCAACAATTCTTATAAAATGGTCAATGTTTTATCGGGTTGGACCTTTTACGCTCACAACATAACAATGTATTCTAACGGCTCTATCGAATGGGATTATTCGACAGGCGGATATTTTGCATAAGGAAGGAAAATCAAATGAACAGTTTTAGCCTTACTGTTCCAAGGGCGTGGAACTACTCACCAACAGATTTAATGCTTGAATATTCTCGAAAGCATAAGAGCGTGGAATTTACAAGAATTAAGGGCAAAGCTTGCCTTATCATAGAGAGCAAGCCTTATGTATATGACCATTGGCAAATACTTATCATAAGCGAGAGAGCCGAAATCGCAACAGTTTATCTAAAGGAGTTAGAACTATGAAAAAACTGACAGACAAAGACCTTTTTGAGTTTGTATATAGAGCCGACACGGCACAGAAAATCGCAACGGCTGAAAGGTGGCTAATGGAGCATAAGCACCTAACAAACCGAAGCACCCTTGACGAGCTTCTTAATATCCTCAGCCAAACGTCAAAGCGTTTGCTTAGAATACAAATGGCAGAGTATGAGGAACGCATATACAAATACGGTCTTGAAATTAACACTATCACGGGTGAGGTTGTAACCTCGGCATAAGGAGATTAAACTATGGTAAAATATCTTACTATCCCAAGCAAAGACGGAATAAAGCACTATTATGATATAAAATTTAACGAATACCGCAAAAGCAGAAGAATTTTTCTTGAAGATGTTTGTATCATAGAAGCCTATAAATTCCACGACCACGATTACACTCTCAAAGTATTCTCATACAAAAGTAAGTATATCGGGTATGTAGATAAAATCAAGAGCAAAAAAGAGCTTATAAATCAAGTAGAGCTTTTCTTGAAAAACTATGTATATCCGTATTTTGAGGGATATCGAGATTAAACTGTTTAGCGCAATACAGTGATTGCCCGGCAGAAACTGTATTTCGAAATACAGTTTGTTCTGCAGAAGAAACTGTTAAACGTCGAACAGTTTTGACCGGGAAGAAAAGACCGAGGGCGGTTATTCCGTCCTCGGTTGTTTTTTTGCCGGGAGCAGAGCTCCAAAAGCAATATGTTTTGTGCTATGAGTTAAGCAACTTCATTTTTATGATGTCATTTTGGAAGTATGAGTTTTGAAGCTCATTTTCCGCCTGTGTACCGACTTCTTCTGCGTACATTATAAAATCATCAATGTGCATTGTGTTTGGCTCGTAGCTGTCGAATACGGCTTCAAGACAGGCTGTTCTGTATCTTCGGGAACGGTCTTTTTTCATTATCAACCGCCACTTTTCTTTTTTTACCTCTCCGTCTAGTCTTCCGCTTTGTATCTCTAATTTTAATGTCTGTGTGCCGAGAAGTCCGTGTACTTTGTCATAGTGGTTATTTATTTTTGCGGTTATGTTCTTCGCAAGATATGTAAATAGTGTGCTATCGCACCTATTTTCTATATACTCTGCGTAGAAACTTTCCCACTTGTTTTTTACCCACTCAAAGACACCTTGACACAGCCAATACGGAGAACAGAACGGAAGAGCGGGTGCGAGGTCGCTTTTATCCGATATGTAAATGACTTCCCCTAACTCTCTGCCACCTGCTCCCCACGCTTCAGGGCGTTGCAGATCGGCTATTATCCGTATAAATACCCGATTCGCTACTACCGCTGCATGGCGTGACATCATTATGCAGGCGTTGTGCAAGTCATTCTTTTGGTTAGCTTCTCTCTCGTTTATCTTCATTTCCTTTAGCTCTTGCATATTCTTGAACTCTTTATCAATCTCGGTAATCACAAACGTACCAAAGGACAGCCTACGTGCTTTCGGGTTATCCTTGATTATCTTCTTTCCAAGACGGAGCATATCAAAATCTATGATGTGTGCGTGGTGTGAGTATGCTTCTTGCATTTCGGGTTGCCGATCAAAGAAATCATTATTTCGTGAGGGCATATTGCCTAGGTCTTTAAGAATGGAATCTACACGTATTGAATAGTTTGAGAAAAGAAGTGTTGTTTTTACTGTAAAGATTAGATATGCACAGGCGTAGTCTTCAAGTGCTTCAAATAGGTGGGTTATCTTCAACTCGTCATTATACGTTGTTTTGTAGTGGGTGTAGTCGTAGCCGAAAGTATAATCTTCTTTCAGAAGTCTATACTTTTTCCGCTTCTCCCGGTATTCCTCTGCCGTGTATATTGCCGATATTCTGTCGAAGAAAACCCTGCAATACTGCACCCATTTTCTGCACGTTGGAAGGTCTACTATCGTGCGGTTATCTATCTTTTTCCGCAATTCATCACGGAAGGTCTGCCAAGGGAAATTCGGGAACTGTAAATCCTTTTCAAGCAGAATTTCAAACGCCATATCAAATTGGTCTATCTCCGAGGAAAGAGCCATTGAGGTTATCATTTGCGTTTTGCCTACTCCCATTTCGCCATAGACCGTTGTAACAATACCACGTTCCGAGAGAAAGGCACGGTTGCACTTTTCGGCATAGTATAGACGAGTGAAAGCCATTGACCGACAGATATAATTGTATATCCACAGGGCAAGCAAAGCCCATATAAGAGCAGGGATAAAACGCACCATAGGGGATATATCTATCTGTAGTTTTAAGAGCTGTCTGTAAATCGTGCTTATATCCCAACAACAAGCGAAATAGAAGTAATAACCGATGAAAGCTATTACAATGCTTATTACGTTGAAGTGTAAGAGCCACAGGACAAGCCATATTGTAGTGTAGCCGTTGTTTTCCTTGCAGAATGATACAAAGTCCTTGCACCAAGCTATTATCGGGTATATGACTTTGAAAACGAATTTCTCATAGAGCTTCAAAAGGCGTGTTTTCTTGTTTCTCTCTCTGCACTCCGTACCCTTATATGAATTGAGCTTTAGAATGATTACCGCTATAAACGGAACTACAAGGAGCATTACGCGAGAGAAATAATACATAAAATCTCCGATAGCGTACCAATAGGCGAGGAAGTTATCTTTTGTGAAAAAGACATTCCAATACCTATTCCACAGGAAAACAAATTCTTCCCACGTGTAAGGAAGGACTTTTAGATTTTCCCATTTATCCTCGGTGAACTGCCATTCAGGCATACCAAGTATTGTTGCTCTTACAGGGTTTCCGCCCGGGCGTAGAAGCTCACAGAAGTAATACGCTATTGAGGTTGCTAAATCCCTTATAGTTTCACCAAGACGAGCAAGGGAGTTTGGAAAGAGAAAACCAAAGGCTATACTTACAAGGGTTATGCCTATGCAGATAAAATGCCTGTAATCTCGTTTCCATACGTTGAAGCACTTGACTATAAAGAACTTTTGAAAGAAGGTGTTTTTCATTCGGGCAAGTTACCCCCTGTATAGAAGATATAACCGACTACAAAGGCTATTACAAGGGTTATGCCGATAAACACAAGGCGTTTCCATAATGCTATGTTGTTTTTCATTTTTCTTTTTTCTCCTGTCTATGTGACTATTTTGCGTTACCGCTATTGACTTTTTATTTTGTTTGTGATATACTATCTATGTCACCGAGCTTAAAGCTCATTCTGACCAGAGTGCATAAGCACTTGAAGAAGCGGTTGTAAAAACCGCTTATTTTTTTTACTTTCCATACATCTTTGTTCTATCCCATCTATTCAAGCGTGTTCTTGTTTTCGTCAAATATCGTTCTTGAATGGGTTTTCCGCTGATCGTTTTACGGAAGGTACGTTTCTCAATTCCACTAGGTTTGCGTATATCAGGATATTTTTCTATTGGTATAAGGTTTCTACGTTTGCCGTTCTTATCATATAATGACATTATTCTTCTAACGTGCATATTATTTTTATCGTTATTTAGAGCCACTACACGCCTATTTCCTTTAGAAAAACGGACAAGAACGTGATCGTTGACAGTATATACTCTGCCTTTTATGTATCTCTTTCGTCTTGAAATTTTTATCATCTCCTTTATGTAACTTGACAAATACTAAAATCACTTGTATAATTTTATAGCATACACACTTAAAATCGCGGACTCCTTTTCTTAAAAAGATTGCAAAGTGTACCTCTCCTTTCTGGCTATGAGCTGTAAAAAGAAAGGAGCTTTATGATAATTAAAACATTAAAATTTATAACTATTATGTTTGATTTTATCTGCGAATTGCTTTCTGTAGTGTCGAAGCTCTTAAAAGCAATATGCAGTTTAATTAAATGACAAGCCGTTAATTTCAAGTGCGTATGCAACCGTCCGAAAGGGCGGTTTTTTATATCATAATCGCCCAAACAAGTAAGCTCTTATCATACTGAAAGAAACCTGCACCCTTCTGTTCAGTATTGTTATAGGAATAATAGAGCTTATAGGAACTATCGTTGAATAGCCTCGAATTTGCAAGTAACCGTTCTTTTCGGGCGGTTACTTTTTTATTTGCGTTTTCTCTTGCCCTTGAAGCTGTCAAAGAGATATACAAGCATCTTTTCGACTATAAAGACAAGGACTGTTGTAAATACAATGGTTAATACTGTATTCATTTTGCGTTATCTCCTTTTGCGTTTTCGTTTCAGTTTACTGCCCGAAAAGGCTTGCTGTATTAGCTGAATTGGTAGGCTGACTATTGCCCATATCATTTCAAAAATGAATTTGATACCCTTCCATATTACAGAGAAGAACACCTTTAGAGGTCCGACAAAGAATGACAGAATAAGAAGGAAGATTACGAAGCATATAAGGGCGAATAGCATCTGTAATGTATCTTCTAAATCCTTAAATTCTATATCTAGTCCACTTCCTACACCGCCCGGAATATCATCAGCACTCGTTACATCTCCTACAACACCTAAATTATAGGTTGTTTCACCCACCATAAATTTAAGTCTAATAATATCTACCTGAGCAACCTTTGTACCCTCGGAATAATATGTTTCACTTAATATCATTCCATTTTCGGCATAAACAGGGGTATAAATGCTACTGTATTCGGTTTCCTCAAAAGCAAAAACAAATTGAGAATTATTCAAAGTGTTTTTTACCGATGTTGAAAAAGTAACGCCTTGGTTTTCCATATTGGTAACAAAAGAAGAAGCGGTCATTATTCTATCCCACTTGTATTCTCTCGCCCATAAACCGTCACCTTCGTATTTTCTCTTTTGGTCTTCGGTAATGGTAAATTCGTTAGGTTTCCAAACACTATCATCAAGTGTCGTTACCCATTCGCCCGAAAGGTTTTTGTATTGTGTGGTCGTAGAACGGTCAGACTCAATGCCTAATATGTAAGTAACAAGTGTACTTGAATTGTAGGGAACGCTTTTGTAAGTAATATCTGCATCAATGATTTTATCCGCATCGTAATTGTCAATGTTAAAAGCAATATAATGAGCGTGTCCTCCGGAGTTCAAGCCTACAATGCTACCCCAAGTAATACCGTCTGCCAAGTATATAAAATCGGTTAATGTAGGGGTTATCTCCACAACCTCTAATGATGTTGCTTCATATACGAGCTTGTTATTCAAATAGTAACAACACCAAGTTTGCGCAACTGTATGTGCTTTATAATCGGTTATAGTTTCGTTGCTTATTTTTTCATCAAGCAGGGTGTCAAAAGGTCTTTCAATTTCAACAAGATTATAATATCTGTATTGAGTATTCGGAATTGTAAATACCGAGCCGTCAGCATTATAAACTTGATACTTTTTGAAAGAACCATTGAACGATACACATTTAAGATTATACTTTTCATACGCTTCGGAATCTTCGCCAACAGACATTGTTATAGACGAAGCTGTTATATCCGATACGTTGTTTAATGGCTGATATGTATAAACAAATAATTCCTTATTCTCTCCCTCGGCTATATGTATAACGGACAAATACTCAACATCATTCGTAGGGTCACTGTCGCTATTGAGAGAAGAAAAATAATCATAGGTCATTACAGGGTAATTCTCTATGTTGAAATTTTCGTCTTTTTGCAAATCATACAGAACATCTGAATATGTAATTACTTCTGCACTTGCTGTAATAGAAAAGGCGGAAAAAATAAGCTCTAATAGCATAAAAGCGAGTAGCAATACCGCATATATTTTTTTATTATAAATTTTTGTTGTCATTTTGTACCTCATAAAAAAAGGAAACCAACAAAACAAAACGTTCTGTTGATTTCCTAATGGTAAATTTGTTAATTACCCTTATAATTTTCTTTTATAAACTCCGCTATTATAGGTGCAGTATATTTTACAAAAAAGTTTTGCGTAGGGTGAATACCGTCAGAATATGGGTCTGCTTCCATTGTATAACCGCCTACAGTATAAAGGTCTAAAACAGGGATATTATTCTTTTGGCACACTTCCTTAATTGCAGAAACAACCTCAACAAGTTCAACGCCTGTTGCGTTACTCGTTATTTCTTCTCTGTAACACGGCATAGGTGTCATAAAGAATATGTAAGCATCGGGATATTTTTGTTTCAAACCTTTTACCAAAGTATTAAGACCACCGTAAACGGTAGATAAGCCTGTATCGGTTATAGTACCAAGCTCGGCAGAGCGCGCGTAATCATTTACGCCTATCAAAACACTAACTATATCAGCCTTTGTGGTGGATTTACTATATTGAGAATTTACGTTTGTAAGTCCTTCAATAGAAGTAATAGTAGAGCCCGAAACGGCATAATTTATAACATTTCGCAAACCTAAAGTGTTGGCAACCAATGTAGGATAAGGGTTACTCATTCTTTGAGTAGTTTGACCGTCAACACCATAGGTTATACTGTCACCAAAAGCAACGTAATTTAATTCGGAAAAATCAACATCACTTACTGTTATTTCCGTATTATCCTCATTTTCTTCCTCTGTGGGATCTTCGTCTGTTTCTTCCTCGGTTTCATTGTTTGTAATGTCACCAACAATACCGTCTAAAACCTCTTCCGGATTTTCACGAGGGACAAAGAAAATAGATAATACTCCTATAATTGCAGTTATTGCAAAAACTACAAGGATAATATACAATAAATCGCTATAGTTTGTTTTCTTCATATCAAACACCGCCTTTTATTATTCAAAGTCGGGTATATTATACACCGACTTTGAATTAAAGTCAAGTTACTGTGCTTGTGCCTGATTGATTGTAAACTCGCTACCAAGCTTATAAGAACAAACGAAGGTAACTGCACCCTCGGGAACAGTAAGAGTAATAGGAACAAGAGAGCCGAGGTTATTATTGGTTTCAATAATAACACCGCTTGCATCAAGGAAGAAGTAGTTATACATACCTACGGTACAATTATCTCCATATACCGTTGTAAGTGCTGTAATATTTGTTACATCTACAGGCTTGATAGAGCCGTAACCCTCATTGGCTGTAGTTTCCAAAGAATTACCTACAACGCCCTTATAACACATATCAAACATAGTCGAGTCTTCAACGAAGTAATCGGTGAGCTTGAAGTTCTGCTTCTTATTTACAGTAATCTTGTAATCGTCAGCGTAGCTGGAAACTTCCCAGAAGTGAATCTTCCAATCTTCTTCGGGATAGCCGTCTTCATCGGTAGGTGTAGCGGGAGAAATTACAATACGGCAATACTTTGCAAACTCAAATGTATCACCACGTTCATACATACCATCAAGGTGAGCATCTAAAAGGCCGGAACTACCGCAGAAGGTCTTATCTTCGCCATAGTAAAATACCTGATATGTACCTGTTGCCTCGAAGTCAGGCTCAATTACAAGGCCCTGACATTCGATGAGGTCTTTAGTGTAAATGGAAGTGTCACTCTCTACGTAGTAGCCTGCGGAGTCAAGAGCACCCTTCTTAAAGTTGAAGTCGGAAACGTCGGTTGTCTTGGAGTTGAACAATGCGGAAAGTCCTGCTACACAACCTACAAGCAGGGCTACAACTACAACAGCGGAGATAATATTATCCCACTTAATTTTATTAAAACGAAATCTTTTCATTGGTTTTTAACCTCTCTTTTTTCTTGTTTTCTTCGGGAGTTGTCCGTATTTTAAGGGATTCCTTTCCATCATCTGCAAACCTTTGTTATATCCTCTTGCGAAAGATGCACGAAGATTAGCAGACTTGAAGTTAATACCCCTCTTTTTGTGTGCGACAGCGTAACCTTTTCCCGAGTGATACGCCTGTCTTTCAGCACGTGTG
>CAZMKU010000009.1:24290-27239 GCA_964567085.1 uncultured Clostridium sp. | reverse complement strand
AGGATCTTTTATTCAGCCATTGCGCGTTGATGGTGTTGGGAGAGGGGCTGACCCGCAAGAAAGCTTCTCGCTGACGGTGGCGTAAAGGTGTTGCACGAGGTTGCATCAGACGGCGCGAGCGAGCTTTTGGCGGCAAGGATCAACGAGATGAGCGACGAGGACTATGCGCAATATCTTCGTTATCATTTCTACATTTGCGAAAAGCCCGAGCTTCTCGGAATGACCAATCACTTACTGTTCGTTGGTCAAAAATAAAAAAATCAAGGAGTTATCATGAAAAAAATTACGTTGATCGTGGCATTGGCTTTGTCGATTTGCCTTATATTTGCAGGCTGCGCTGAAAAGCCGTATGATACGAATGCTTGCATCGAAGCTCTGAAGGCGAATGGCTTTGTCGTAACCGAAAGCCCTGCGACTGAGGACGAGCTTGCGCTCGCAAACGCGAAAATAAATATGGAGATCGGTATGTTCAACGTCAAGGCGACCGTCGAGACGGTAAGCTATACGGTCCTTACAAAGGAGGACGATGCGGCAAGTATTTGCAAGGTCTATGAGTTCGCAACCAAGGAGCAGGCGAATATGTATGGCGGACACTTTATGAACAATCGCACCCAGGACGGAGAATGGAAGGTTGCGATAGAGGACAAGACGGTCATTACGACGAACGCTTCCTCCGTTCAGCAGATCCTGAAGCTTATATTTAAATAAATATTTATAATAATATAATATTTTTTACAAAATTTTCAGCTTTTTGCGTTAGGTTTTACGAATTTTTGCGAGATATATAGGTGAGAAGATTACTCGAAAAGAGGTGCAATATGGACACAAAAGGAAAAAATATGGCGCAGACTATATCGGATGAAGCAATTGTGGAGCTGTACTTTCAGCGAAACGAGGACGCTATTGCAAAAACTGATGCAAAATACGGAAAATATCTGCTCGTTATAGCAGATAATATTGTTCATAACAGACTTGACAGTGAGGAATGCCTCAACGATACATATCTCGGCACGTGGAACCGTATTCCGCCCGCGCGCCCCGTATCTCTCCAGACTTTTCTGGCTCGTATTATGCGAAACATCGCTATCGGACGCTTCAGGAAGAACAATGCGGACAAGCGAATTCCAAGTGAGCTTGTGACTTCCCTGGACGAGCTTGAGGACTGCATTGCGGGTGAGAACAGCGTTGATGCAGAGCGCGCGACAAGAGAGCTTGCGGCGATTTTGAACGAGGCTATCTGTAATATGAAGGACAGGGAGCAGTATATTTTTATTTGCCGTTACTATTATGCGGACAAGATATCTGCGATCGCTGATTCGCTCGGCATAAGTGAAAACAGCGTGTACCGTATTTTGTCGAAGCTTCGGGGCGATATAAAAGCGCGTCTTGATGCGGCGGGTTACAGTATCTGAGGAGGTGTGAGCATGAGAAAAAAGGATGAGATCAAGCTTGACGCTCTGTCACAGTTAAATGATGATGTAGTAAATAAGGTCACTGAAAAAAGAAACAGACTTATGGGTAGGAATCGCCGTCCTATGAAAATGATAGCGCCTATAGCGGCGTGCCTTGCGGGCGTAATTCTCATAGGCGCGATATTGGGTGTGCTTTTGTCCGTGTTCAAAAAGCAGGTTCCTATATATACAGGCATGACGGTGTCAACGACTACCCCCTTTGCCGAGGTGAATGCGGCGCCGTCGCGCAATTATGCTTTTGATACTCTGTCCGATAAAAATCCGGATGACAAGTATCACGGCGAGAAAAAGCCCGTTGATGATATCGTCGAGTCAACTTTGAGCTTCGTGGGAAGCGATAGGGAGATGTATTATGCAGAGCCGGGTCAGGATATTTATATCACGCTTCATATAGATAACCCCGATAATTTCATTATTCTTTCTTTTACCTTGAACGGTAAGGTATATTCCTCGTATATGTTTGAGGAGGGCTCGGATATGGAAAATATCGTTCTTAAATATAACGTAGGCGATGCCGAGGGTATCGTTCACTATACCGTTGACGCGATAAAGTACGTTGACGGCGAGGCGATAAAGGACGTAGTTATGAGCGGCGAGCGCACGGTAAGCGTCGGTATTATGACGGACAAGCAGCCTACCGTTAATACGTCTGATATAAAGGTCGGTATCGGAAGCTTCGCCATATCCGCTTCGATAACAGACCCGCTCTCGCTTATGTCGTTTGAAGCGGGTAAGATGTATGCGGGAATATTCAGCGAGGACGAGCTTGTGTCCTATAAGGAAATTACTTCTCTTGACGGCGGTCGACTGGAATTCGACGGACTTGAGCTGGCGAAAACGTATAGATTTGCCATTATAGCGCAATACGACAGCCTTGACGGGGAGGGAATCGCGTTACATACTCTTTATGAATATGAATTTACGACACTTGACGTCGTTTGGGTAGATAATCTTGTGCCGAATAAGAACGGAGCTGAATTCTCGCTTGTTTGGGAAGAGTCCTTTGAAAATAAGACACTCAATAAGATTGAGATCTATCACGGCGGCGAGCTTGTACGCGAGCTTGCTCCCGATACAACTGCTGTTTCCGAGCTTCTTTCGAATAATGAGTATGAGCTCGTGCTTTATTATACCAGAGGCGGTGTCGAGGAGAGCGTTCGCTATATCTTCAAGACTGTTGCAAAGGCTACTCCCTCGATAACATTTGGAAGTATCAATTCTGACGCGTCTGCTATAACGGTAAGCTACACGGTAAATGATACCGACGGCGTGATTACATCATCCGTTACGGGCGAGCTTTACCTCAACAGTGATCTCATAGGCAGCGCGACAAACGCGCAGTTCTCATTCGACGGACTTAATTCCAATACAAATTACGTGTTTAAGGCAAGCTTTACATACGATCTTAACGACGGCGCGGGAGAGCAGACTTGTATTATTGAAAATGAAATTAAGACTGATGCCAAAGCCATTCCCG
>CAZMKU010000009.1:0-24190 GCA_964567085.1 uncultured Clostridium sp. | reverse complement strand
AATTGATTGACGTGGATGGAGTGGCAACCTCGTCTGTAAACGTTGAGCTTTACCTCAACGGTGATCTCATAGGCAGCGCGACAAACGCGCAGTTCTCATTCGACGGACTTAATTCCAATACAAATTACGTGTTTAAGGCAAGCTTTACATACGATCTTAACGACGGCGCGGGAGAGCAGACTTGTATTATTGAAAATGAAATTAAGACTGATGCCAAAGCCATTCCCGAAATAAAGCTTAATATGGATTCGGATGCCGAATCTGTTAGGGGAGCTTGGGAATTGATTGACGTGGATGGAGTGGCAACCTCGTCTGTAAACGTTGAGATTTACCTTGATGGCGGACTTGTGGGTAGCACGTCAGATGTCGGGTTCTCATTCGACGGTCTTGATTCTTACACCGATTACGTTGTCAAGGCAAACATAGATTACGATCTTAGTGACGGTACGGGTAGGCACACTCATACTGTAGAGAAGAAAATATCGACAAAGCCTTATATTGATGTCGTGAGTATTTCCGTTTTAAATACAAGCGGAGTTGCAGAGGGCGATAAGCTATACGTCAAGGTGATTATTGATAATCCCGACGAGGTAGATATTAATTCTGTAACGATTAACGGAATTGAGTGCGATATCATAGGAGGATCAACGCCGACAATTCTTAACGTACAAATATTAAACGACGGTCAGTTCGGCGCAGGAAACGTAAAGCTTAGGGTTGAGGCTATAAATACCGTAGGCTACACCTACAAGGAAGCAGACGAGGTCAGCGATGAGGCGTTTATTCACAGAAGCATTACGTTTGAGAGAATTCAATTCGTAAATTCCGACTACGAGCCTGTCAATTGGCGGTTCCCTGACGAAACGATTTACGCTATGATTACCATAGACAATCCTGCGGGATATGAAATTCTGTCTGTAACATTATATGATGAAGGGATGAACAATACCTACGTATATTCATCACCGATAAAAATTGATGATAATACGTATTGCTTCCCCTATGATGGCGAGACTGCGGGAGGTTTTACTAAGGTAAAGTCAATTCAATACGAGGATTCACAGAATCCTGACGGAGCTCCAATGAGATATAACGTTGATAGTAATAGCGATCTCGGAGCGGCTATTGTCACCCTGCATTCTTCAGATATACAGTACATATCCACACCGGCGGACCTTGATAAGTTATTGAATTCTATAGGTTTTGGTTCGCATATGTATTATCAGCTTACTTGTGACATTGATATGACGGGTATAGATTGGACGCCTATGTCTAATTTTAGCGGTGTATTGGACGGAAACGGTTATACTATTAGTAACATTAATATAGTTGGCGCCTCAAATCGCGGTGTTAACGGACTTTTATTCGATACTCTTTGGGGTGGCGCAGTAATCAACCTCAATATAGCTTCGTGTAATATGATCATTGATTATAACGGCGATGGAGAGACGCAATGCGGTATGATTGCAGGCACCTCGTTCCGTGGATTGATATATAACTGTACGGTTGACGCGAATTCTTCAATAGTCGTTCAGTGTAATTTAACAGGTCCTGATGTTGGAGGTATTGTCGGATATGTGCATGAAACGGGTCAGGTTATAGAATGTACGAATTATGGAAGTGTATCGGCTTCGACGATGGTGGATTATGATTTTGTTGGCGGCATTGCGGGTAGTTCTCGAGGTCAGATAATTAATTGTACGAATTACGGCTCTGTTACGGCCGGTTATAATGCGGGAGGAATAGTATCACAAACATACGGAGGAATTGAAGGCTGTATAAACTACGGTACTGTGCGCGGAGGAAGCAGCGTTGACGGTATATGCGCTTTTGATTACTTTTCAAGGATTAAAAATTGTGAGAATTACGGCAGGGTTGAACTTATTGAATAATTAAACACAAAAAAGCCTACGCGCGAGCGTAGGCTTTTTGTGTTATATGCAATTTGCAATTTCAGTACCCATCTGTGAGCAGGAAAGCCTTGTGCAGCCCTCCGACATAATATCGCCTGTGCGGTAGCCCATATCGAGAACCTTGTTTATTGCTGCCTCGATATCGTCAGCTTCGCTTATCATATCGAACGAGTAGCGGAGCATCATAGCAACCGAGAGGATAGTGCCAATGGGGTTTGCGATATCCATTCCCGCGATGTCGGGAGCAGAGCCGTGAATAGGCTCGTACATACCGAGAGTTGTCGAGGATAGGGAAGCCGAGGGCATCATACCGATCGAGCCCGTAAGCATCGAGGCTTCGTCGGAGAGAATGTCGCCGAACATATTCTCGGTAACAAGCACGTCAAACTGCGTGGGGTTTTTTATAAGCTGCATCGCGGTGTTGTCAACGAGAATATCGCTGTACTCAACCTCGGGATAATCCTTAGCAAGACGGTGCATCGTCTTTCTCCAAAGGCGCGAGGTATCAAGCACGTTCGCCTTGTCAACCGACGCGAGCTTTTTGTTTCGCTTCATCGCGGTTTCAAACGCCACTCTGCCTATCCGCTCGATCTCGTGCTCGGAGTAGGGCATATAGTCGGTAGCAACAAGCTCGCCGTCAACCTCCTCGGTAACTCTCTTGCCGAAATAAACGCCGCCCGTAAGCTCACGAACGATAAGCAAGTCAATTCCGTTGCCAACTATCTCGGGCTTTAGAGGAGACGCGTCTGCAAGCTGGGGAAAAAGCCTTGTGGGACGCAGGTTTGCGAAAAGTCCAAGCTCCTTTCTTACTGCTAAAAGCGCCTTTTCGGGACGGATAGCAGGGGGGCAGGAATCCCATTTTGGTCCACCGACAGCACCAAGAAGCACGCTGTCTGCCGCCTTGCATTTTGCCATACCCTCGTCTGTGATCGGCACGCCGTATTTGTCGATTGAGCAGCCGCCGATGTCAACGTGTGTGTAATTGAATTTGTGTCCGTACTTTTCTCCGATCTTATCGAGAACCTTTATTGCTTCTCTTACTATCTCGGGGCCGATTCCGTCGCCCGCGAGAACTGTTATATTCTTTACCATTGCTTTAACCTCACTTTTGAATGGAGGCGAGAAGACCGCCCTTTGTGATAATTTCCTGAATGAACGGAGGGAAGGGGTTTGCCGTGTATGTCTCGCCCTTTGTGTGATTGGTGATAACGCCTGTGTCGAAGTTAACCTCAACTACGTCGCCTGCTTCGATTTTCTTTGATGCCTCAGGACATTCGAGAATGGGAAGACCGATATTTATCGCATTTCTGTAGAAGATTCTTGCAAATGTTTCGGCAATTACGATTGAAACTCCCGAAGCTTTGATGGCAATAGGCGCGTGCTCGCGTGAGCTGCCGCAGCCGAAGTTCGCGCCGCCTACCATAATGTCGCCGTCTGCCACCTTGTTTTTGAATTCGGCGTCAATGTCCTCCATACAGTGAGATGCAAGCTCCGCGTGGTTGGATGTATTAAGATAACGGGCGGGAATAATTACGTCCGTGTCAATGTTGTCGCCGTACTTGTGTACTTTTCCGTATGCTTTCATTTTTGCACCTCCATTATGCTTCGGGGCAAACTATGTAGCCCGCGATTGCAGATGCCGCCGCCGTAGCGGGGCTTGCAAGGTAGATCTTGGACGTTATATGTCCCATGCGTCCTACGAAGTTTCTGTTAGTTGTAGCAATAGCGACCTCGTCAGCCGCAAGTATTCCCATATAGCCGCCAAGACAAGGGCCGCAGGTGGGAGTGGAAACAACGCAACCTGCATTGATAAACGTTTCGATATAGCCGCGCTTGATACATTCAAGGTAAATTGACTGTGTAGCGGGGATAATAATGCAACGAACGCCGTCTGCAATATGCTTGCCCTCGAGTATCTTTGCCGCGAGCTCCATGTCTGAAAGACGTCCGTTCGTGCAAGAGCCGATAACGCATTGGTCTATCTTTATATCAGAAAGGTCGCTCGCGTTTTTCGTGTTTTCGGGAAGGTGAGGACACGCCACCGTAGGCACGATTGCAGACAAGTCAATATTAATAACGCTTTCGTATTCCGCATCATCGTCTGCGGAGTAAACGGTGTAGGGGTGAGTCATTCTTTCCTCGTAGTATTTGATCGTTATATCGTCAACCTCGAAAATACCGTTCTTAGCTCCAGCCTCGATCGCCATATTAGCCATACAAAGTCTGTCGTCTATCGAGAGGGATTTTAAGCCCTCGCCAACAAATTCCATAGACTTGTAGAGCGCGCCGTCAACGCCGATCTTGCCGATAATGTAAAGGATCACGTCCTTGCCCGAGCAGTTGGGCTTAAGAGCGCCTGTAAGGTTAAACTTAATAGCCGCGGGAACCTTGAACCAAGCCTTGCCCGTAGCCATACCCGCCGCCATATCGGTTGAGCCTACGCCTGTCGAGAACGCGCCGAGCGCGCCGTAGGTGCAGGTGTGAGAGTCAGCGCCGATGATAACGTCGCCTGGGCCTACAAGGCCTTTCTCGGGTAGCAGAGCGTGCTCGATACCCATATCGCCAACGTCGAAATAGTTCTTTATGCCAAAGGTCTTTGCAAACGTGCGGCACTGCTTCGTCTGTTCTGCCGCCTTGATGTCCTTGTTGGGCACGAAGTGGTCCATAACGAGAGATATCTTGTTTTTGTCAAAAACCTCTGAAAAGCCGAATTTTTTGAATTCATTTATGGCTACGGGTGAGGTAATGTCGTTACCAAGCACCATATCAAGCTTCGCTTCAATAAGCTGACCCGCGCACACGTGATCAAGTCCCGCGTGAGCCGCAAGTATCTTTTGGGTCATAGTCATTCCCATGATTTGAGTCCTCCTGGAATTATTTGTTTAAAATTGTCTTGTTCACCGCGGAGACAAGCGCATTTATCGACGACTGGATAATGTCGTCGTGCTCGCCCACACCAAAGATAACCTTGCCGCCGTCGAGCGTGATGCTGACGTAGGTTACTGCCTTCGAGGTCGAGCCGCTTGTGAGCGCGTGCTCCTCGTAGGTGAGGCTTGAATAGTTGAAATCGATAATAGATTTTATCGCGTTGTTTACAGCGTCGAGTCTGCCGTTGCCCACGCCCGTGAGAACGTCGCGCTGGCCGTTGTATTCAAGAGTGATATACGCCGTGATCTCCTCGCTGCGATTGAAGTGGCAGTCAAGAATTTTGATGGGAGATTCAAGGTTGATATAGTTCTGCTTGAACGCTTCAAGCACCTCCGCGGGAGAAAGCTCCGCGTGCGCGTTGTCCGAGATATCCTTGATCGTATATCCAACGTTTTCGCGCATCTTCGGCGGGATAATGTAGCCGTAGCTGTGCTCGAGCAGGTAAGCGATACCGCCCTTGCCCGACTGCGAATTGATTCGAATAACGTCGGTCTCATAAATTCTGCCGACGTCGGTGGGGTCGATGGGAAGATAGGGAACTGTCCAATGCGGATCGCCCGTCTCCTCGCGCCAATTCATACCCTTTGCGATCGCGTCCTGATGCGAGCCCGAGAATGCCGCGAATACGAGCTTGCCCGAATAAGGCTGACGCGCGTAGACCTCCATTCTCGTAACTCTCTCGTAAGCTTCGGTTATCTTGGGAATATTGGAAAAATCAAGCCCGGGATCAACACCCTGTGAGTACATATTCATAGCGAGCGTGAGGATGTCAACGTTACCCGTTCTCTCGCCGTTTCCGAAAAGCGTGCCCTCGATTCTGTCAGCGCCTGCCAAGAGTCCAAGCTCGGCGTCGGATACCGCGCATCCGCGGTCATTGTGAGGGTGAAGGGAAACTATAACGCTATCTCTGTATTTGAGATTGTCGCACATATATTCAACCTGATTTGCGTAAACGTGAGGCATTGAAAGCTCGACCGTAACGGGAAGGTTGATGATGACCTTCTTGTCGGGCGTTGGCTTCCATACGTCGAGCACGGCGTTGCAAATTTCAAGCGCAAACTCGGGCTCTGTTCCCGTGAAGGACTCGGGGGAATACTCATATGTGTAATTCACACCGCTTTCTTTTGCGATCTTGTCGAAAAGTGTAGCGCCTTCAAGCGCGATCTTGATAATTTCTTCCTTACTCTTTCTGAAAACCTGGGTTCTCTGCGCGTAAGAGGTGGAGTTGTAGAGATGCACGACCGCATTCTTGCAGCCCTCAAGAGCTTCGAAGGTCTTTTTGATAATATGCTCGCGGCTCTGCGTGAGCACCTGAATGGTAACGTCGTCGGGGATCATATTTCTCTCAATGATCGCGCGGAGAAATGCATACTCTGTTTCAGATGCCGCAGGGAAGCCAACCTCGATCTCTTTAAATCCGATATCAACTAAAAGCTTGAAGAAATCAAGCTTTTCATTAAGGCTCATAGGAATTATGAGCGACTGATTTCCGTCGCGAAGGTCAACCGAGCACCACGCGGGCGCTTTATCTATATAATTTTTCTTTGTCCACTTCATTTCCGTCTTGGGCGGAATAAAGAACTGTCGGGTGTATTTTTTGAAATTTTTCATATTGCACCTCTGTCTTAAATTTGGGAATAAAAAAAGCCCTCATCTCCTGAATATTGGAGACGAAAGGCATCTTCCGCGGTACCACTCCCATTGATAAAATCCACTTTGCTTCTCTGTAACGGGAGAGCCCGTCGTTGCTACTTGTTGCCTTTCACGTCGATGCTCGGGGGAGAGTATTGTTTACCCGTTGCCGTTGACTTACACCGACCGTCAACTCTCTGCGCGCTAAGGATAATTTTTAGCCCCGTCATAGCCGAATAAATATGCTAACATTATACACCTATAATAACGATTTGTCAATAAGAATTTATAAAAATTGTGGTTTAAATAACGATATATTTATTGAACGCCTGCAAAATCGTATTTTCTTGCCAAATTTGTCTTTTACTATTGAAATTTCGGGAAAAAGAGTATATAATTGCAGTAAAGAAAAAATTTTGAGGAGTATTTTATGAATTTACTTATAAATAAGCTCTCAAGCCTCGTTATTTTCAGAAATTTGCTTTCAGACGAAGTTATTATGAGCTTCGCTCGGATGCTTGATAACGAGGAGATGGATGAGCAGGAAATCATATATAATTATTGCGATTTTACGTACAAGCTTTTTGCTCATACGACTTGTATCTCGGATTATTTTGTTAACGCGGTGCTTGACGACGAGAATATTTATATCAAGTACAAGCTTTCAGATAAGGGAGAGAACAAGATTTTCGAGGATATGCTCTGCTATGAGCTTGACGTTATAAGTGAGCTTGCTATGTTTGACGGTGAGGAAATACGAGGCAAAATAAACGGTATATCTCTTCCTTCGTGGTCTGTATGCGAGTATGACATAAAGTCACTCTATGCCGACAGAATGAACAAGATAAGCACAAAGGGCTTTGGAATTTATGCGAGACACAAGATGTTTGTGCTTGATGATGAGGGTAGAATCGTTCCTATCAAGAATCCCGACAAGATCAAGCTTGACGATCTTATAGGATACGAGAGAGAAAGGGGCATAGTTCTTGATAATACGCTTGCGTTGCTTGCGAATAAGAGCGCGAATAACGTGCTTCTCTACGGCGATGCGGGTACGGGTAAGAGCTCGACTGTCAAGGCGCTTGTAAACAGTCTTTACGACAGAGGACTTCGACTTATTGAATTTAAGAAAAATCAGCTTGAATTTATTCCGCAGGTCATCGAGGAGCTTGCGGATAACCCCCTCAAATTCATTTTCTTTATCGACGATCTGACTTTTGCGAGTGACGATAACAATTTCTCGGCTCTCAAGGCAACTCTTGAGGGCGGTGTTTGCGGCAGAGGTCATAATATTTTGATCTATGCTACCTCAAATCATAGGCATATGATAAAGGAATCCGCCTCGGCAAGACAGGACTCTGTGAACGTTGCAGATGCGCTTGAGGAGGCAACCTCGCTTTCTGCACGCTTTGGTATAACTATTACTTATCTCAAATGCGACAGAAATCTTTTTGCAAGGATTCTTATTGAGCTTGCAAAAAAGGCAGGTGTTGAGCTGACCGATAATGAGATAATCGCGGGCGGAGAGGCGTTCGCGCTTCGCGGCGGCGGACGAAATCCACGAACCGCAAAGCAATATATTGATATGCTTGGAGCAAAAAAGTAAAAAAGAGGTGCGGCTGCACCTCTTTTTAGTTTAATCCTCGTCGTAGTCGTTTCCCTCAAGAAGCATATTTTCGTTTGACATCTCAAGGTATTCGTCGGATTCCTTGACCTCGATGGCGTCCATAGATTTAAGCTTTTTCTGTATAATGCTGCTTCTGTGCTGGGCGTCGCCAATGGTGTTGCCTGCTTCCTCGATCTTCTTTTTCGCCTTTGCAAGCAGATTGCCGAACGTGTCGTATTGAGCCTTGACGGCAGTGAGAAGCTTGCGCACGTCGTTTGCCTTTTCGTTGATCGCCGCAATTCGAAAGCCCATTGAAAGAGAATTCAGAAGCGCGGTAATTGTCGCAGGTCCTGCTATCATAACGTTATATTTGGTCTGTATCCTTTCAACGAGACCGTTGGGCGAGGAAACTATCTCCGCGTAAAGTCCCTCGGTCGCAAGATACATAATAGCAAAGGGAGTGGTTTTGGGAGGATTGATATACTTTGAAATGTCTCTTGCTTCGGCAAGAACTCTTGCCTCAAGCTCGCCCTTGGCCTTGTCGACAAGCTCACGGTCTGCCTTCTCGACCGCATCGCAAAGGCGAACGTAGTCCTCCATGGGGAATTTGGAGTCGATAGGAAGGTAAGTGATCTCGGAATAGTTTTCACCCGAGGGGATCTTGATGGCGAATTCAACTCTGTCCTTGGATCTTGTGCTTGGAGCGTAGTTTTCCACGTACATACCGGGAATACTCTGGTCAAGAATACCCTTGAGCTGAACCTCCGCCCACGTGCCTCTTGCCTTTACGTTCGTGAGAACTCTGTTGAGAGTGGAAACGTGCTCGGTGATACCACCCGACATTTCTTTCATCTCTCCAAGAGCGGTATAGAGATTCGTAAGCTGCTCGGAAACCGTCTTGAAGGAGGAATCGAGTCTTTGTGTGAGCGTGTTCGTGAGCTTTTCGTCTACCACGTTTCGCATCTCGTCGAGCTTCTGCTCGTTGCTCTGTCGGATCTTTTCGAGGGACTCCTCGATCTTTTGATTCTGCGCAAGAGAATTTTGCGCCGTCTTTTCGCCGATCTCACCGAGCTTTGCGGTGATCTCGTTTATAAGCCTTGAAATACTCTCGGTGCTTTCCTGTCGGTTCTTTGAAAGCTCGTCGTTAACTCTTAAAAGCTGGCGATTGATCTCGAACGAAATATTCTGCATGCTCTGATTGCTACGTTCGGTAAGATTATTGAGCTTTTCCTGAGTTTCATTGAGCTTTTGGGAAAGCTCATCGCGTTGAGCCTTGGCTCTTGCAGCCTCCTCGGTTCTGTTTCTGGAAAACTCATTGAAAACGTCGGTTTTCAGATTTGAGATCTGCGCGTCTATATTGTTATCACTTTTTCCCGAGATCCTTCTGAGCAATATAAGAATTGCAATAAGTGCGCCCGCGGATATAAGGATTGATATAGATGAAAGTATGATTGGAAGGTCCATATTGTCACCTCGTTTCAGCGTTATAACTGATTATAACATATTTTTTGGGATTTGTCATCATATTTCAACAAAAAGGTGCAAACAAATTTGTTTGCACCCTTGTATAACCATTAAAGCTTCTCCGCAACCGTGAGAACCTTCTGCGCCATCGTATCGAGCGCGCCCTCGGTGAAGGGAGAGGGAATGGAGGCGTCGACAACGAGCTGACCGAACGCCTTCTCGCCGCCTGCCTTTACAAAATCAAGATATTTTGCGAATGCTCCGTCGTAGTCCTCGAGAGAAGCGAGAAGGAAGTTTATAGCAACCGTCTGTGCCAGGCAGTAGTCAATGTAGTAGAAGGGGGATTCGTATATGTGCATCTGATACTGCCATCTCGTGCCCTCTTCAAGATAGGGAATACCCTCAAAGGAAAGATAAGGACGGTATTTTTCCTCAAGTGTGAGGTACATAGCCTTTCTCTCTGCGGGAGTCATATCGGGATTTTCATATACGTTGTGCTGGAATTCGTCAACGATGACACCGTAGGGAATAAAGGAAAGACTTGAGAGAAGATGGGACTTTTTGTAATCCTGAGTAGCGTCACCGAAGAATTTCTCCATATATTTCCAAGAGAAGAATTCCATACTCATAGAGTGGCATTCAGCGGTCTCCATGCCGTAATTCACGTTGATATCACCGCCGTTGAACTGATAGTATCCGGCAAGAGCATGGCCGAATTCGTGTGTCATTACGTCAATGTCGCCTGCAGAGCCGTTGAAGTTTGCCAAGATGAAGGGCTGCTTGTATTTCGGGAAGGAAGTGCAGTAGCCGCCGCCCCACTTGCCGTCGCGGGATTCAACGTCAAATGCTTCGTTTTCCTGCATCGAGCGCATAAACGCGCCAACCTCGGGATTCATATTATCGTACATTTCAATAGCAGCAGCAAAGATGCCGTCCTTGTCGAGAATGGGACGGGGAGACTTGCCGTTTACGTAAATGGCATCGTCGAAGAACATAAATTTATCAATACCGAGCTCATCTCCGAGATTTTCCTTGACCTTGCTTACGACGGGAACGAGCGCATTCTTCACGTTGTCTCGGAAGCTCTTAACCATTTCAGCATCGTAGTCGAGTCTGCCCATTCTGTAATAGCCAAGCTCAACGAAGTTTTCGTAGCCGAGCTTCTTTGCCATCTTGTCGCGGATCTTTACGAGTCTGTCGTAAATGTCGTCGAGCTGCTCGGCGTTCTCGGCAAGTCCTCGTCCGATCGCCTCGGCGGTCGCGCGTCTCACCTCGCGGTCGTCATCCTCAAGTCCGCCGCGAAGACGGGAAAGAGGCATTTTTTCGCCGTTGTACTCAAATACCATCTCCGACATAAATTTGGAGTATTCCGTAGTGATGTTATTTTCTTCCTGAAGCTCGGGAATGATTTTTTCGTCAAATGCCTTCTGGCTTACCTCGAACTGCTTGAACATACGGGGATTGAGCTTTGTCTCGAGTTCTGCACGGAAGGGAGACTCAAGAAGCATTTTTCCGTATTCGCTCATCATCTGCTGAGCCAAGGGGCCGATCTCATCAAGGTAAGCAACCTCGCCTTGATAGAATTCGTCCTTTGTGTTGAGTGTAAAGCGGCAGTGAGCAAGAGAAGCCGCCGTTCCGTATTCGATCGAAACCTCGTTCATCTTGTTGTGAGCCGCGAGGACGTCGTCTGCGCATTTTGCGCTTGTGAGCATTTCCTTGATTTCTGCGTATGCGCTCTGAAGCATCTCGAGCGTATATCTTTCGTATGGAATCTGTGATACCTTCATAATAGATCTCCTTTGGGTATATTTTGCTAATGTATTTATTATAAATGATTGTTTTATATTTGTCAAGGAATATTGAAAAAATAATATATAAAAAGCCTTGCCGACGGTTGCCAGGCAAGGCTTTGGGTGGATTTATTTCTGAGGATCGAGATATTTCCAAGCGCCAACGATGTAATTTATACCCGAATGAATCGTGAAATAAATTGCAAGGATGGTGGCGATAAACGTAATAGGCGGATAACTCAGCAGCCATTTCCATTCGTGGAGTTGGAATATCTGGATGATAAACCTCCAGAGGATAGGCTCGATAATAGCCGCGCAAACCGCAACTATCTGAGTCACAGTCTTTATTTTGCCAAGCATATTTGCCGCGATAACGACGCCGCCCGATGAGGATGCAACGAGCCTTATCGACGTAACCGCAAGCTCTCTGAAAATCACGACGACGAGCGCCGCAAAATAGAGAATGGAGAGGGGTCTGTTTCCCTCAAAGCAGTTGGCAAGGAAAATGCAGAGCATAGCGCCGATGACCATAAATTTGTCAGCCAGAGGATCGAGGAACTTTCCGAAATCGGTTACAAGATTATTCTTTCTTGCAATCTTTCCGTCGAGAAGATCCGTAACGGAAGCGGCAATAAAGAGGACAACGCCGATAAGGTTAAGTATAATATCGGTCGCGGGGCTGAAGCTTGTAAATACGGGCACCAGCATTACCGCCATAAAGATCGGCACCATTATAAGACGAATTACTGTAAGCTTGTTGGGTAAATTCATATATAATTCATCCTTTCTGAGTTTTTGTGATAGCAAAGCCAAAGAGGTCGTATTCAAGAACGCGCCTTACCTTAACGTCAACGAATGACCCTGGGGCGATCCTTGTTTCCGACTTGAAGAAGACCTTTCCGTCTATTTCGGGAGCGTCGAATTGGCTTCTGCCGAAATGTGTTTCACTGACGGGGTCGTAGTCCTCGCAGAGAACTCTTACGGTCTTGCCGATCATTTCCTCGTTCTTTTGCGAATTGATCTCAAGCTGGCTCTTCATCAAAATGTCCATTCTGTCCTGCTTTACCTGCTCGTCGATCTGACCTTCAAAGTCATAAGCGGGAGTACCTTCTTCGCGAGAGTAGGTAAACACGCCTGCGTGTTCAAATCTTGCTTCCTTCATAAATTCAGCAAGCTGAACGAAATCCTCCTCGGTCTCGCCCGGGAATCCGACGATAAACGTCGTGCGTATTGCGATCTCGGGAATGTTGTCGCGAAGCTTTTTGATCACGCTCTTGATAAGCTCGCTTCTGCCGCGGCGGTTCATTCTGCGCAGAATTGTGTCGCTTATGTGCTGGAGGGGAATATCAATGTATTTTACTACGCGGGGATTGTCGCGTATCTCTGCGATAAGCTCGTCTGTGATCTTGTCGGGATAGCAGTAGAGAAGTCTTATCCACGGAATGCTCGTCGCCTCGCAAATTCTTCTTATAAGCTCGTCGAGAGAATACTTGCCGTAGAGGTCTATGCCGTATCTTGTTGTGTCCTGAGCGATGATCGTAAGCTCCTTGATGCCGAGAGCATCAAGCTCACGCGCTTCTTCTATGAGGTCTTCCATCGGGCGTGAACGGAACCTGCCGCGGATATTGGGGATAGCGCAATACGTGCAGCGGTTGTCGCAGCCCTCGGATATTTTAAGATAAGCGGCGTATTCGGGGGTCGTGAGAATTCTGTCGCCGCCGAGTGCAACGGTGTTCTTATCCTCGTGAGAATAGTATCTGTTACAAGGATCGAATTTCTTCGTGTTGATCTGCTTTTCAACGGCGGATATTGCTTCACAAATATTGTGAATACTACCAACGCCGAGAACCGCGTCAACCTCGGGGAATTCCTCGAGAATTTCGCGCCCGTATCTTTCCGCCATACAGCCCGTTACGATAATGCCTTGAAGGTTAGCGTTCTTTTTGAGCCAAGCGATATCGAGAATGTTGTCGATGGCTTCCTTTTTAGCCGACTCAATGAAGGCGCAGGTGTTGATAATAACTATATCCGCCTCTGTTTCGTCGGGTGTGATCTCGTGTCCCGCGGAAATTGCTTCGTGAAGCATTACCTCGGTATCAAGCTGATTTTTGGGACAACCGAGAGAAATAAATCCAATTTTCATAAATCTATTACCTACTTAAAAAATATATGTTTGAAATCCTTTGATATATGCTACCCTATATGATAACACAAATATGTGTAAATGTCAATTGTATTTTTAAAAATGCGCTTATGCACTTGACAAAATTTATTGCAAATGTTATAATATTTTACTGTAGCTTGGCCGAACGGTTGCGCGCAGTCACGCCGAAAGGTATCTGCGCGAGGAAAGTCCGGGCTTCACAGGGCAGGGTAGCTGATAACGTCAGCCGCAGGTGACTGCCGGGAAAGTGCAACAGAAATAAACCGCCACTATTTTTCTTTAATTGAAAATAGCCGGTAAGGATGGAAAGGCGAGGTAAGAGCTCACCCACTCTTATGGTAACATAAGTTTGCTGTAAACCCTACTTGAAGCAACACCCTAATTGAAGCGTTTGCCCGACCTCCCGAAAGGGATATTTTGGGGTGGCATACCGCGCAAGCGGTAAAGCTTTTCGGTGACGGAAGGCGAAGATTGATAACCGTTTAAGACAGAACCCGGCTTATAGACCGAGCTATAGCAGAATAAGGTGTTGCCCTGTGTGGCAACACCTTATTCTTTGTTTTCAGTCTTCTTGTCCTTCATGCTGTTGTAGATCGTAAGACCTATGATGCTTAAAATCGCAATTCCTGCGAAAATGTATATCGCAAGCATAAATTTATTGCTTCCGACCGCGTGACCGCCTGCGGTCGAGCTGACGATCGAGGGAATCTTCGCGAAGGTCGTCAGGAGAAGATATTGCCATATCTTCATATCCGTAAGACCTATGACGTACGTGAGCATATCCTTGGGCGTGCCGGGGATAAGAAATAACAGAAAGGTCAGAGTGTTTCGCTTTTTTGGGTTGTTCAGAATGGGCAGGGAATTGATATCCTCGCTTGGATAAAAGAGGTTAATTATTCTTAGTCCGAATTTTCTGGTGAGCAATATTGCCGTAACGCTGCCGATTATGTTGCCTATAATAACCAGAATAAGTCCCGCAATAGTGCCAAAGGCGTACCCCGCCGCTATTTCGACGAGCTCGCCGGGGATAAACGCAATAACCACCTGAATTGCCGTTACAGCGATCATAATAAATGAGCCTAATATGTAGTGCTGATCTATAAATTCCTTGATCTTGTCGGTGTCGGAAAAATATTTATTAATAAGTATTACGCCGATAACCGTGCAGACCGCGAGCAATATAGAAAAGATAGACAGTATCAGCGCAAACGTGCGCTTTTTGGACGGTGTCTCCCGAGCCTTTTGAGTATTTTGTTCTATGTTGTCTCCATAATGCTTATTCTTCATATATTTTCGGCAAAATTACGGTAAATTCGCTACCGCAACCAATCTCACTTTCAACCTCAATTACGCCGCCCGCAAGCGTGACGATTCTTGAAGCAATATTAAGACCGATGCCGTTGCCGCCCGAATGGTGCGATTTGTCGCCCTGATAGAATTTCTCGAAAATGCGGGATTTGGTATCGTTGTCCATACCGATCCCGTTGTCCTTGATCTTAAAGATCACGGAGTTGTCTTCTTCTTTGAGAGAAATGGCGATAAGCCCGTCGTTTTCAGTGAATTTGACAGCATTTGAAATAAGGTTTATCCAGACCTGCGACAGCATCTCCTCATTAAAATTATACTGAACATTGTATAATTTGTCAAGATTGAATTCAATATTTTTACTTTCCCATTCCTTTTCGAGCAGAAGAATGGAGCTTCTTATCTGCTCATCAAGAGAAAACATTGTTTTTTCGCTTACTATTTGCTGATTTTCGAGCTTTGTGAGGAGCAGAATGTTTCCCGACATATTTGCGAGTCTCGTTGACTCCGAAACAATTATATCAATATATTCCTTGCGCGTTTCCTCGGGGAGATTTTCATTCTGGAGCTGCTTTGCAAAGCCGTGAATTGAAACTATGGGCGTCTTGAATTCGTGTGAGAAGTTGTTGATGAAATCGTTTCGGAATATTTCAATTCCGTCAAGGTCGGACGCCATCTGGTTAAAGGTTCGTTCTATCTCGCCGAATTCGGTTATTCCGCCCTCCTTGTCGGTCTCCTCAACTCTTATCTTGAAATTTCCCTTGGAGATCTCCTGCATTCCTTTGCTTATGCTTTTGATTTTTTTGATAAATATATTACACGTAGCGGCTGATAAGAGCGTTCCGAGAATTATGCTCAATATGGCCATAAAAAGAGTCCTGGAAATAAAAGGCATATGGCCGTACTCAAGACCGAACATAGAGCCGATCAGAATGAATACGGCAGCGGTAATAAAGCTTGCGATCGAAATAAGCACGAAGACTGCGCTTACAAACCAGAAGCGCATGGTTTTGTGCATTTTTATGTGCTTGTTCGAATGCTTCGCGCGGCGTTTTCTCTTTTTACCTGACGAATCTTTTGCGCTCATTTTGTGTATACCGCCTTATAGCCGAGTCCTCGGATAGTTATGATCTCAAAATCCTTGTTGCTCTTGAATCTGTCACGAAGTCTGCTTATGTGGACGTCAACCGTGCGCTCGTCACTTTCACTGTCCATATCCCAGATCTCGTCCATAAGCTGACGGCGGGTGAATATCTTGTTGGGATAGGAAAGAAGCTTGAAGAGAAGGAGAAATTCCTTCTGAGGAAGCTCGTGCTTCGTCTCGCCGCTCTCAACCGAGAAGGAATCGTATACGAGCACCGTGTTACCGATAGTTATTTTTCTCTCACTCGCGATCTTGGAGCGTCGGAGAAGTGCGCCGACACGGAGAACCATTTCCTCCTCGTCTATGGGCTTTGTCATATAGTCGTCAGTGCCGATAATAAAGCCCTTTCGCTTATCTACGGGGGACATTTTTGCGCTTACCATAAGGATAGGGATATTGCAGCCCGATTTTCTCAAGGTATCGGTAAATTCAAAGCCGTCCATTCTCGGCATCATTATGTCAAGAATTATCAGGTCGATATGCTTTTTATCGAGAACGTCGAGCGCGTCAATTCCGTCGGTCGCGGGAATTGCGGTGTAGCCGTATTGCTCAAGCACCGTGCACATAAGTCTTCTCGAATTTGTATCGTCTTCAACTATAAGAATATTAAACATTTCTGAATCTCCTTTTTTGATTTTAATTTAATATTATCATACAAATGTTAACTGATTATCAAATTAAAGAAAAAAACTGTAATATTTTTAAAATTTGTGTCAATTTTGCAAAACATATTGATAAATCGCAGGGTTGGTGATATAATTTCAGTATAAATAAAACGGAGGTGGCTGATATGATCTATAATTCTGCAATCGAGCTTGTGGGGCGCACCCCGCTCGTGCGGCTTTCGGCAATTAAAAATAAATATGATTTGGGCGCGGATATTATAGCGAAGCTTGAATATCTCAATCCTCAGGGCTCGATCAAGGACAGGGTCGCGAAAAATATGATCCTTACGGCAGAGCGTGATGGCAGACTCACACGGGGCGGTACGGTGATCGAGGCGACCTCGGGAAATACGGGAATCGGTCTTGCCTTTTGCGCGGCGGTAATGGGTTATCGCGCAATTATCGTTATGCCCGATAATATGTCCGTTGAGAGAATAAATATAATAAAGGCGCTCGGCGGCGAGGTCGTTCTTACCGATAGCGCGCTCGGTATGGCGGCTGCTATAAATAAGGCTGAGGAAATTCATAACGGTATGCCTAACAGTATTATAGCGGGGCAGTTTACAAGCGCGGCAAATCCCGAGGCGCACTATCTTACGACCGGTCCCGAAATATACGAGGATATGGACGGCAAGGTCGATATTCTCGTGTGCGGCGTTGGCACGGGCGGAACAGTAAGCGGCGTTGGCAATTACTTGAGATCCAAAAATCCCGACGTGAAGATCATAGCGGTCGAGCCTGCCGCAAGTCCTTATCTTACAAAAGGAATCGCGGGCGCGCACAAAATTCAGGGAATAGGCGCGGGATTTGTTCCCGAGATCCTTGACACCTCGGTTTACGACGAGGTAATAGCTGTTACCGACGATGACGCTATCCGCGCGGCAAGAGAGCTTGGCAAGAGCGAGGGAATTCTCTGCGGAATAAGCTCGGGCGCGGCATTGTGCGGAGCTGTTGAGGTTGCGAAAAGGGAAGAAAATACGGGCAAAAGCATTGTAGTTATTTTCCCCGATTCCGCGGACAGATATTATTCAACTGAATTATTCAAATAAGAAAAAGGCTTGAGTTTTTCAAGCCTGAATTTTATTGAATTATTCCGCCGCCTATAACGTATTCGCCGTCGTAGATCACTCCTGACTGACCCCTTGCGGGCGCTCTCTGCGGCTCGTCGAATACAAGCGTAAGCTCGTCCTCGCCGCTTTGTATTACCGTGCATTTTGCGGGACGCTGCTTGTAACGGAGCTTTGCCTCCGCTCGAATCGGCTCGGGTATTCTGTCGACCGAAATGAGATTGATATTTCTCAGAATAACAGTGTCGGAGAAAATAAATTCCTCGTCGGCAAGCGTTACCGTGTTGTCCTCGGGATTTTTCGCCGCTACGAAAATATGCTTCCCGACCGAGATGCCGAGTCCCTTGCGCTGACCTATGGTGTAGTGGATAACGCCCTTGTGCTTGCCGATTACGTTGCCGTCAATGTCAAGATAATCGCCTTCCTTTGCTTCATAGCCCGTCTCGCGCTTGATAAATTCAGCGTAATCACCGTCGGGAACGAAGCAAATGTCCTGGCTATCCCCCTTGTTCGCGTTGATAAAGCCTTGCTCTGCGGCAATTTTGCGGATCTCGTCCTTGGTAAATTCGCCAAGCGGGAGTAGCGTGCGAGCGAGGGTTTCCTGCGAAAGAGTCCAGAGAACGTAGGACTGATCCTTGTTTTCGTCTTTAGCGCGGCGGAGAAGGTATCTGCCACTCTCGTTTCTTTCAATTCTCGCGTAGTGTCCCGTCGCGATCATATCCGCGCCGTCAAGCCTTGCCGCATCGAAAAGCTTGTTGAATTTAAGGTATCTGTTGCATTCAATGCATGGGTTCGGCGTGCCGCCGCTAATATAGGTGCTCGTAAAATTGTCAATTACTCTTTTCTTGAAGCACTCGGAAAAATCGTAAACGCGGTGATCAATACCGAGATTATCACAGCAAGCCTTCGCGTCCGCTATATCTCTGTCCGTTCCGCAGGGGCGGTCGGTCTCCTTATCGGCTTCGGGGGTGTAAAGCTTCATCGTCGCGCCGAAAAGCTCGTTTCCGTCTTGCTTTATAAGATAAGCGCAAACCGAGCTGTCAACGCCGCCGCTCATAGCAACGGCAATTGTTTTTTTATTCGTCATCAGCATTCCTCCCATGAAAACTGTGTGGGGCATCCGAATTCAACGAGATTGCTAAAATCGTCTTGGCGTAAAATTTCATAAACCGCTATTGCGACCGCGTTTGAGAGATTGAGCGAGCGCAGGGTATCGCGCATAGGAATTCTCACAACCGTTTCCTTGTTTTTGCGAAGCAGATCCTCGGGAAGTCCGCGGCTTTCCTTGCCAAACATAATGAAAACCTCACCCTCGTACTCCACGTCGGTATAGCATCTCGGCGCTTTGGTCGAAAAATAATATATTTTAGCATCTTCGTGCTTTGAATTGAAGTCGGACAGATCGTCGTAGTAGGTTATATCGAGCTTGTCCCAATAGTCAAGCCCCGCGCGCTTGAGCTTTTTGTCGTCGGGCTCGAAGCCAAGAGGTCTTATAAGGTGCAACGACGCGCCCGTTGCGGCGCAGGTCCTTGCAATATTTCCCGTGTTCTGCGGGATCTCGGGTTCAAGTAAAACAATGTTTATATGCATTTTTACGTCCTGACTCTGTATTTTATTAAGCTAAGGTTAACTTTTCACATAAATTATATATTAAAACGCAAAATATTGCAAGTATTTTTTGAAAATTTACAATTATGGTTTGAAATACGTATAAAAGTATGCTATAATGTAATGAAATGCAGAAAAATTATCTCTTTCGGAGGAAAATATAAATGGGAATTTTTAAAACTTATAGCGAAAAGCAGATCAGGAAGCTTGAAAAAATAGCAAATAAGATCGAGGCGCTGTCCGACACCTATAAAAATATGAGCGACGCCGAGCTTCAGGGTATGACTGCGATCTTCAAGGGAAGACTTGCCGCAGGCGAGACGCTTGACGATATTTTGCCCGAGGCATTCGCGGCTATAAGAGAAGCAGACGAGCGAGTTCTCGGTCTGCGGCCCTATTACGTTCAGCTTCTCGGCGGTATCATTCTTCATCAGGGTAGAATTGCCGAGATGAAAACGGGTGAGGGTAAGACTCTCGTTGAAACGCTCCCCGCGTATCTTAACGCGCTCACGGGTGAGGGCGTCCATATCGTAACCGTAAACGACTATCTTGCAACCCGAGACAGCGAGCAGATGGGCAGAGTATACGCCTTTATGGGTCTCACAACGGGTCTTACGGTTCACGGAAAGACCCACGAGGAAAAGCAGGAGGCATACAGAGCCGATATTACCTACGGCACGAATAATGAGTTTGGCTTCGACTATCTCCGTGACAATATGGCGGTTTACAAGGAAAGAATGGTTCAGAGAGGCCACGTGTTCGCGATAATTGACGAGGTAGACTCCATTCTTATCGACGAAGCGAGAACGCCTCTTATTATCTCGGGCGCGGGCGAAGAGCCTACCGATATGTACGAGAGAGCCGACAGATTCGTTCGTACGCTCAAGAAGTACGTCATCAAGGAAATTGATACCAAGAAGGAGCATGACGACGTCGATGCCGATTATATCGTTGACGAGAAGGCAAGAAATGCCGTTCTGACTCCTCGCGGCGCGAAGAAGGCGGAGGCGTTCTTCGGTGTTGATAATTTTACGGATACCGAGAATACCGAGCTTATGCACTACGTAAATCAGGCTATCAAGGCGCACGGCACGATGATGCGTGACGTTCAATACGTTGTTACCGACAAGGGAGTTATTATCGTTGATGAATTTACGGGCCGTATGATGCCAGGAAGACGTTACTCCGACGGCTTGCATCAGGCAATCGAGGCAAAGGAGGGCGTTCAGATCGAGAAGGAAAACAAGACTCTTGCGACCATTACCTTCCAGAATTACTTCAGAATGTATTCAAAGCTTTCGGGAATGACGGGTACGGCGCTTACGGAAGAGCCCGAATTCCGCGAGATCTATAAGCTCGACGTAGTTGAGGTGCCTACAAATAAGCCTATGATAAGAGTTGATCACGCGGATGCGGTATATAAGACCGTGAACGGCAAATACAACGCCGTTATCGAGCAGATAAAGGAATGTCACGCGAAGGGACAGCCCGTGCTTGTCGGTACTATATCTATTGACAAATCCGAATATCTTTCAAGGAAGCTCCGTGACCACGGAATTCCCCATACCGTGCTTAACGCGAAATATCACGCCAAGGAGGCCGAGATCGTAGCCCAGGCGGGTAAATTCGGCGCGGTAACGATCTCCACCAATATGGCGGGACGTGGTACCGACATTATGCTTGGCGGTAACGCCGAGTTTATGGCGAAGAATGAAATGCGCGCAAGGGAGATTCCCGAGGAGCTTATTGCGGAGGCAAACGGAACGAGAGCCACGAGCGACCCCGAGGTGGTTGCGGCGAGAGAGCTATTTGCCGAGCTTTACGCTAAATTCAAGGCTGAAATTGAGCCCGAGGCAGATAAGGTAAAGGCAGTCGGCGGCTTGTTTATCGTCGGTACGGAAAGACACGAGAGCAGACGAATTGACAATCAGCTCCGCGGCCGTTCGGGTCGTCAGGGCGACCCCGGTGAGTCGAGATTTTATCTTTCTCTCGAGGATGATCTTATGCGACTCTTCGGCTCCGACAGGATCGTAGGTCTTATCGACAGAATGGGACTTGACGAAAATACACCTATTGACGCGAGAATTCTCTCGAATACGATCGAGAGCGCGCAGAAGAAGATAGAGGAGCGCGACTTCAAGCGCAGAAAGTACGTCCTTGCTTACGACGACGTAATGAATCAGCAGAGAACCATTATCTACAAGCAGAGAGGCGACGTTCTCTCGGGCGGCGACGACGTTGAAGAAACAATCAGAAAAATGATTCTTTCCAACGTTGACGAATGTATTGACGCTCATACGAGCGACGAGCATGCGTCCAATTGGGATTTCGAGGGACTCCGCTCAAGTCTTATGTATCTTTGCACGAGCGATGACTTTAACTATACTGACGAGGAGCTTGCAAAGCTCAAAAAGAACGATTTTGTAGAGATGCTCGAGCTTCGCGCGCTCAAGGCGCTCAAGGCGAAGGAGGAGCTTTTCGGACGTGAGACCTTCCTTGAGGTTCAGAGAGCGATCCTTCTTCAGAACGTAGACAGAGCGTGGATGGAGCATATTGACGCTATGGACGACTTAAAGAGTATGATCGGTCTTCAGTCCTACGCGCAGAGAGACCCCGTTACGGAATACAGAATCATCGGCGGAGATATGTTTGACGCGATGGTTGCGGAAATTCGCTCAAAGACCGTCAGAACGATCATGTCCGTCGTTCCCAGGAGACAGAACGAGATCAAGAGAGTTCAGGTTGCCAATCCTCTCTCCGCGGGTCTTGAGGGTGATGCTAAATTCGTAAAGAAGGTTTACGTTAAGAAGGCGACCTCAACCAAGGTCGGCAGAAACGAGCCCTGTCCATGCGGCTCGGGAAAGAAATATAAGAACTGCTGCGGCGCAAACCCCAATCTTATAGGCAAGGACAAGTGATATGGGATTTGGTTTATTGCTTATAGGCTATACGGTAGCGTATTTGTTTTCCGTAGGTCTCGGCGGCCTTGAAAATTACGCCTTTGCGGGACTGATTATCGGATATTTTCTTTGTTACCTCGGTCTTTCGGAGCTGAAAAAATACAGCCCTACGTTCAATTATGCGCTTATTATTTCGGTAGCGCTTACGGTATGCGGCTTGTACGAAACGGTCGTGGGTATTGACAATCTTCTTGCTTTGAATTTAGGCCTTGCGGGAAGTATGGTATCGAACGTATTTTACTACGTAAGATTTGCGCTTGATCTGGCGTTCAATATCGCGCTTTTGTACGGCGCTGTCGATATTTCAAGGAGAGTGGATCTCGATTCAACGCGGAATATGGCGTATCGAAATATGATCTTCGTGGCGATAGCGTACGCGTTTGAGCTCGTACGTATGCTTCTTGCGGGCTTTGCCCTTGAAGCCGTACAGAATCATCTCTCCCTTCTGACCTCTATCTCTCTTATACTGAAGATATTTTATATAATTCTCAACGTGTTCCTGTGGTTCAAGTCCTACGCCTTCATTTGTCCTACGGAGGACGTGGATATGAAGCGTAAAAAATCCAGGATCGGCTTTATCAACAAGATCAACGAGAGAAACGATCAAAAGGAACAGGAAAATATGGAGCTTTCGCGGAAATTCTACGAGGACAGACTTAAAAAGAAGAACGAGCGCAAGCAAACGAAGAAGAAAAAGAAAAAATAATAAGCATCTGAATATTCCTCTCTGCGATTGCAAATAATTTATTTGCAATCCAAATGATGAAAGGAAAATTCAAAGATGCAGAATAACAACAGCTTTAACGCAGAGCTTTCTGACAAGAATTCTCAGAAGGGCGCGCAGAACAACTCTCAGAACAATTCCCGTAAGGGCGCGCAGAACAATTCTCAGAATACAAAGAACAGTAAGTAAAATTTTATCGTTCTGACGAAGGGCTGTTGCATTGCAACAGCCCTTTGCTTTTTGAAAGGACATAGCTTTAATGTACGAAAACAAGGAAGAATATTTAAGGCTCAAAAGGGCCTTATTTGATAAATGCTACGCGTCTCTCAACCCGAAGCAGCGGGAGGCGGTATATACCGTAAATGACCCTCTGCTGATATTGGCGGGCGCGGGTAGCGGAAAGACCACGGTTTTAGTTAAAAGAATAGTATTTATAATGAAGTACGGGAACGCGTATTTCAGTGAATACGTGCCTGATTTCGTCGATGCCGAATACATAAACGAAATGAAGGCGGCACTCGCAAGCACTGATATTTCGGTAGCTGAAAAAATGCTCCCCGATTTTGCATATAATCCTTGCCCGCCTTACAGGATCCTCGCAATTACCTTTACGAATAAGGCGGCGAATGAGATCAAGGCAAGACTCGACGCCTCGTTCGACGTGGACGGCGAGCCTGTTTCAAAGGAAATATGGGCGGGAACCTTCCATTCGGTTTGTATGAAGATACTCCGCTTTAACTGTGAGAAAATAGGACTCAAGCCGGGCTTTACTATTTACGACGCCGATGACAGCAAGAAAGCGATCCTGTCGGCTATGAAAAAGTGCGAGATCGACGAAAAGCAGTTTCCGATAAAGAGTGTTATCTCGCAGATAAGCAAGGCAAAGGACAAGCTCAAGTCTCCCGAGGCGTTCGCCGAGGAGAGTGCGGGAGATTTCCGTCTTTCTAAAATTGCAAAAATTTATAAAGCTTATCAGTCGCAGATGGAGGCTTCAAACGCGCTTGACTTCGACGATATTATAATGAAGACGGTATTTCTTTTGAAGAAAAACCCCGATATTCTCGAATATTATCAGAAAAAATTCAAATACGTCTGTGTTGACGAGTATCAGGATACTAATTATGCGCAGTTTGTGTTCACGTGTATGATGGCGGGCGGATTCAGAAATCTTATGGTAGTCGGTGACGACGACCAGTCAATTTACAAGTTCCGCGGCGCGA
>CAZMKU010000008.1:23758-27749 GCA_964567085.1 uncultured Clostridium sp. | reverse complement strand
TCGGCCTTGACTACGTATCCTGCTCTCCCTTCAGAGTACCGATCGCACGTCTTGCTGCTGCTCAGGCTGCTCTTAAGTAATTTAAAAATTACAAACAAATTTGCCCTTGCAAAGAAATTTTGCAAGGGCTTTATTTATAAATAACTATATTGACATACAATTCAAACTCTGCTATAATTATCTTGAAGATATACAAGAGAGGTATGATATGAAAAAGCGAAAAATTCTTAAAATAATAATTATCACACTTCTTTGTCTTGCTTTAATTAGCATAACCACGTTATTTACAATCAACTTTCATGTAAAATCTGTTACAAAAGATCACATTCTTTCGGCTGACGACGCATCAAAGCTTGAAAATATAGATTGCATAATTATCCTTGGTTGCTTGGTTCGGAATGACGGAAGCCCGAGCGATATGCTCCGCGACCGATTATCAGTCGGAGTGGAGCTTTACAATGCAGGAGCAGCTCCCAAAATTCTGATGAGCGGCGACCACGGGCAAGCAACCTATGACGAGGTCAACATCATGAAGCAATATGCTGTCGATTGCGGTGTTCCCTCTGAAGATGTTTTTATGGATCACGCGGGTTTTTCCACTTACGAAACCATTTACAGAGCAAAGGAAATATTTAGCGCTGATAAAATTCTTATCGTTACGCAGGAATACCATCTGTATCGCGCATTATATATTGCGAATAAACTCGGTATAGAGGCATACGGTGTATCTGCCGACCTCAATACGTACGGAGGTCAGGCAAGGCGTGATATTCGCGAGGTTTTGGCAAGAAACAAGGATTTTGCCATGTGTATTTTCAAGCCCAAGCCCACATATCTTGGAGAGATTATACCTATAAACGGCAACGGAGATATGACAAACGATTGAAATAATTTAAGGAGCGAACGTTATGAATATTTTCAAAAAGCTTTTTCGTAAAAGAAAAATAAGAAAAGAAGCCGAACAGAAACGAAACGAATGCTGGCACAGCGGCGGCAACAGTGATGAACGTCAAGCAATGGGCCTCGACGGCGCATACCTAAGCCCCAATTTTTACGACGCAGCATATACAAATCAAATTGCGAAAAAATAAATCAGCTTTATGAACAAGTTTTTCATCTCGATTACAATCATAGCTTGCATTTGCTTCTCTATTTGCTCTTGTGCTAAAAATATAGAAAGCACAGTAAACACAGAAAATGCAGAAAATGCAGAACCCAAGCTGAACATCACTCCAATTGAACAGTTAAATGTCATTTTACACGCAGGTGGCGAAATCGACGGAAAAACGCTGATGAATTGCCAATAAGCGTTTTATATGTATTATGAAATGGGCTACCGCCTTTTTGAATACGACCTCAAGCTTTCATCCGACGGAAAACTGATAGCCACTCACAGCTGGGAGCATCTTTCAGGCGGTTATGACGGCATCAGCTATCAAGATTTTATTTCTCTTAAGTTGGACGGTGGTTACACTCCCGCAAATGAAGATTGGCTTATTGAAATATTAACTGAATATCCCGACGTTACACTTATTATTGATGCAAAAATGGAAACTACCCTGCTTGATGCCGAGGTCATAAAAAGATTGAATGAACTCCAAGAAATCTATCAAATTGACCTTTCCGATCGCATAATAGCCGAAATATTTTCCGTTGAAATGTGGGATGCCATTAAGAATGAAGTGAATTTCAATCAGTATCTTTTCTCGCGTTATAAAGAATATTATTCCATAGATGTGGTAGTAGATAGCTTTCCCACCGATAAATTCATCGGAATTGCTATGACATATACCGATCTCGACGGATATTACAAGCGTAACATCCCCTATTTGCAAAGCCTTGGCTATAATATTTTTTTGTTTGGTATATACTCGCAGGAGGACGTGCTTGGCGCTTTAGAAATTGGGGCAGACACCGTTTACATTGACAGACCGTCTATGATTCCTCAAGCATAAAGTAAAATTTAAAAGGACAGAGGTTTTCTCTGTCCTTTTGTTTTTGTATAGCGGGGCTTGCTCTCGCCGAAAATTTAGTCAAGTAAAACGGATAGAGATAAACCCCCGCCCTACGGCTTCAACTCTGCACTCTGCTCTCTGCACTCTACACTTTATCTATGCCAATTCCTGCCTTAAGAATTGCATTATTTTCTTTTCCTCACGAGAGATCTTGACCTGCGAGAGTCCCAAAATGTCCGCGACCTGCTGCTGTGTCATATTTCTGTAATACCTAAGCAGCACGATCTTACGCCACGGCTCAGGCATTCGGTTTATAGCCTGTCCGATTGCGATTCGGTCGGTCATTGCCTCAAGCTCGTTTGCGCTGTCCTTATCGGGAATTATCGCATCGTAGGTCTGGGAATCCTCGCCGTAGACGTTGTCAGATAACGAGGTTATAGGCATTACAGCATCGATCGCCACCGCCGCCTCCTCCTGACTTACGCCTACATTAGCCGCAAGCTCGGACAGGGGCGCTTCTCTGCCCTCCTCGGTCATAATTCGGTTTTTCTCGCGCATAAGCGAAATACCCGTCCTTTTACAGCTTCGGCTCACGCGAACGAGTCCATCGTCGCGCAGATGCCGTCTTATTTCGCCCACGATAAGCGGCACGGCATAGGTCGAGAAAGCGCATCCGCGCTCAAACTCAAAGCTGCGAATGGACTTTATCATACCGATTATTCCAATCTGTATAAGATCCTCAAGCTCGGTTCCTCGGTCGCGGAATTTATAGGCGATACTGCGAACCAGCGGCGTATTATCAATAACAAGCCGCTCCATAGCAGCCTCGTCGCCCGCCTGCGCCCGCTTGATAAGCGCCAAATTTCCCGAAAACCGCTCGTCGCTCTTTCCCTCAGTACTCTCTCCGTCCAAAAGCAAATCAGTATTCATAAAAACACACCTTTCCGAAAAAGTTTATTTATGTAATACTGCGCTCCGACAAAACCTTATATAGAGTAACGCTTGTCCCGCGCCCAACCTTCGAGGCTACCTTTATCTTATCCATAAAGCTTTCCATAACCGTAAAGCCCATACCGCTACGCTCGCTTTCGCGATCGGTAGTGTAAAGCGGCTGGCGGGCAAGCTTTACGTCTGGAATTCCGCAACCGCGATCGCGGATCTCGATCTTCGCCACCCTGCCCTCAAGCAGATAAACGTTTATATTTATGTAGCCCTGCGTATTTTTATACGCATGGACAATGGCATTTGTAACCGCCTCGGATATGGCGCACTTTATATCCGCAAGCTCCACCGCCGTGGGATCGAGCTGGGAAACGAAGGCGGCGACCGCCGCTCTCGCCATTCCCTCGTTTGCGGAAAGCGAGGGGAGCTTCAGCTGCATTTTGTTTATTACTACGTTTGAAATCTTTCTCGCACTCATGAGCCCGACACCTCGCTTTTCACCATCGTACTGTTTTTTCGTCTTCGCCTTTGCGGTCTTATTGGCAGATTATCGTCGACCTTTGCGCTCTCGATCTTGACGACCCGCTCCATTCCCGCCAAAAGCATAATTTTTTCAATAGCAGGGCTTGGATTTTGCACGATGACCTCGCCCCCCAACTCCTTCATTACCGCATATCTGCCCATAATAAGGCCAAGCCCCGAGCTATCCATAAAGCCCACGCTCGACATATCAAGAATAAGCCCGCGCGGTCTTTTTTTGTATATTTCGCTATCCATAGCGTTTCTTATAATCGTCGCGGTGTGATGATCAATCTCGCCGCGAAGCTTGATTTTCAAATAACATCCGACAAATTCACTGTCAAAACCGGGTTTTCCATCTCCGTTCATTTGGTTTTCCTCCGTTTTTATTTGTTTTATATTATATTATCATTTAAAGCTCACATTTTTTGTCGGTATATGATACAATAAAAAATTTTTGTACAAAAAAGCTCCCACTGAAATTTCAGTGGGAGCTTCTAATATATTGAATTACTTTTGTTCTGCGCAAAAGTGCAAGCCGCAAAAGAAAAGGCGCAGCAATTTTGATGCAGAAG
>CAZMKU010000008.1:0-23658 GCA_964567085.1 uncultured Clostridium sp. | reverse complement strand
GATACTATATTGGCCTCTTGGTATGGCTTTTGCTCTGCGCAAAAGTGCAAGCCGCAAAAGAAAAGGCGCAGCAATTTTGATGCAGAAGGCGTGATCGGGAGCTCGTCGCCGTACGAGTGTACGGCAGAGACCCCGAGCGCGGCTAAAATGCCACATAAAACGAAGAAACCCACCGACATCGGTGGGTTTCAACATTAAAAGTATATTCACTTTAAATTCAAATGATACTATATTGGCCTCTTGGTATGGCTTTTGCTCTGCGCAAAAGTGCAAGCCGCGATTACTTCTTTTCAGCGATGATCTTCTGCGCCGTCGCCTGAGGTACTGTCTCATAACCTGTTACGTTATAATCGAACTTACCTCTACCCTGAGTCATAGCGCGGAGAGCTGTGGGATAGTCAGCGATCTCAGCCTTCGGAACGGAAGCGTGAACAATCGTGTAGCCTTCCTTATCCTCGGAAGCGTCCATACCCATTACTGTACCGCGGCGCTTATTAAGGTCGCCCATAACGTCACCAACCATGTACTCGGGAATAGTTACGTCAAGATCGCCAACAGGCTCGAGAAGCACGGGGCCTGCCTGCTCAAGACACTTCTTGTATGCGATAGAAGCCGCAGTCTTGAAGGAGATTTCATCGGAGTCAACGGGGTGGTAAGAACCGTCGTGGAGGTCAGCCGCAAGTCTTGTCATGGGATAGCCGTAAGCACCCTTGAGCATTGCGTCCTGAAGGCCCTTTTCAACTGCGGGGTTGAAGTTCTTCGGAACTACGCCGCCGACAACGGATACTGTGAACGTAAGACCTTCTTCCTCACCGGGTGAGAACTTGATCCAAACGTGACCGAACTGACCCGAGCCGCCGTTCTGCTTCTTGTGCTTACCTTCAACGTCAACTGTCTTTGTGATCTTTTCTCTATAAGGAATTGTAGGAATTTCGTATCTGATATTAACACCGAAACGGTTCTTGAGGTGCGAAGCGAGCACGGAAAGGTGCATATCGCCCATAGCGTAAATAAGCTGCTGGCTTGTTTCGGGGTTGTTTTCGTACTTGAGAGTCTTGTCTTCCTCTATCATTCTCGCGATGGCCTGGGAGATCTTGCTCTCGTCCTTTGCTGTCAAGGGGTACATAGCGCGGCAGAAATAAGGCTTTGCATAATTAACTCTCTTATATTCCGCGCCGCCGTCAAGAGACAACGTGTCATTTGTATTTGTGTCGCTGAGCTTGGATACCATACCGATATCGCCGCACGCGAGCTCGTCAACCTCAAGCTGCTTATTACCCTTCATAATGTAGATATGAGCAAACTTTTCTTCAGAGCCGCTCGTAGCGTTCTTAAGCACCATATCCTTCTTGAGAGTACCGTTCATAACCTTGAAGAACGACATCTTACCTACGAACGGGTCAGCAACCGTCTTGAATACGAATACTGCAGGGTCGCCGTCAAGATTGATAGCAACGTCATTACCGTAAACGCTCTTCTCAACCTTCTTTGCAGTGTGTCTCGGGAAGGATGCAGCAACGGAGTCCATCATTGCGATAACGCCCCAAAGTCTGGTAGCCGCGCCACAGTATACGGGGGTGATAGAACCGTCGATAATACCCTCGTGAAGAGCGTTAACCGCTTCTTCTCTTGTGAATTCCTCGCCTGCAAAGAACTTTTCCATCATTTCGTCGGACGTACCCGCAAGAGCCTCGTTCAAAACCTGCTTATACTTATCAACCTCTGCCTCAAGCGCGGGAGTCATATCCGTGGGAATTCTCTTGCCCGAATCGTCATAAACGTACGCGGACATATCGAGAAGGTCGATCATAGTAATGTCCTTACCGTTCTTACCAACGGGGATAAATACGGGACAGAGGGACTTACCGAACTTCTCATAAAGCTGATTGAACGTAGCGCCGAAGTGAGCGTCGTAGTTATCACACTTGTTGATAAAGAATGCCTTGGGAATACCTGCTTCAGACGCCTTATCCCAAGCAAGCTCCGTGCCAACTTCCATACCCGCCTTACCGTCAACGCAGATCACGCAGGAGTCGGCAACACGAGCGCCTTGAGCTACCTCGCCCTCAAAGTCAAGGTAACCCGGGGTATCTATAACATTTATCTTAACGTCTTTCCAGAAAACGTGAGCGCAAGCTGCGGAGAGAGAGAACTTTCTCGCCTGCTCCTCGCCGTCGTAGTCACATACGGTGTTACCGTCGGGAACGTTACCAAGTCTGTCCGTTCCACCACTTACATAGAGCATCGCTTCTGCAAGTGATGTCTTACCACTTCCGCCATGTCCTGCAAGGGCAATGTTTCTGATTTGTTTTGTGTTGTACTGGGCCATTGTTTTGTTCCTTAAACCCTTGATTTTTAAAGGGTCCCTTTCATTGAATCGCTTTATTAGATTACTTTATTTTCAGTAATACGAATAGAAAATAACTAACATATAAATTATATCATAAAATGGCAATTATTTCAAGGATTCTCGTTAAATTTTTGTTGATTTATTCGTAGAACTTATTAAGCCGTTTTTGTGGAAATTCCACAAAAACGGCTTGCAAATATTGAAAACAATGTTTATTTTTAAGCAAGTCCAAATATCTTTCGCGCGTTTTCGCTCGTCAATTTCGCCGCCTCATCAAACGAAAGCCTGTGAATTTCCGCAACCGCCTCAACCGTGTGCTTCATAAGAACAGAGCTGTTCATCTGCCCTCTGCGGGGATGTGGCGCGAGATATGGCGCGTCGGTCTCGACGAGGAGCTTGTGAAGCGGGATCGCGGCGCAAGCCTCCTTTACTCTCGGCGCGTTCTTGAAGCTGACCGTTCCCGAGAAGGAAATATACCAGCCGCGCCGCGCAAGGTCGCTCGCCATCTCGGCGCTCATGCTGCAGGAATGAATGATTCCCCGCACGTTTTTATGCTTTATGAGCATATCGAACGTATCGCCGTGAGCGTCTCTGTCGTGAATTGACACGGGCAGATTATATTTTTCGGCAAGCTCAAGCTGACGTTCAAAGTACTCCGTCTGCAAGTCCCTGTCATAAGGCTGCCAATAAAAATCGTAACCTATCTCACCGATAGCGACGATCTTATTCTTTGCGCGCTTCTCGGGAGTATCAATAAGGCTCTCGATAGCGCCAAGCTCGGCATCAATATCAAACAGCTCATATTTCTGTATTTCCGTAGGATGAACGCCCACGGCGGCATACATAAAATCATATTTTTTCGCCTGCTCAATTATATCAAGGCTCGTTTTTGAATACGTACCGACGTTCACGATACCGCAGACGGTGTCTGACATCTCGACGCTCGAAAGCAAAGCTTCCGCTCCTCCGTCAAGCGTGTCAAATTTTCTGTCGTTATAGTGCGCGTGTGTGTCAAAAATTTTCTCTGTGTAAATCATTTTATCTGTAATCAAATCTCTCACCAATCTCGGCAAGTCCGTCTCTGCCGCCCGACATTTCGGTAATCTTCAAAGCAAGCTCGGGCACGAGGGCCTTCTTTATCGCAAAAGTGATAATTACCTTATCCGTAAAATCCGTATTGTCAATTATCGCGTTATACTGCGGGAGGAGGACGTTGTACTTCTGGTAATCAGAATAGGTGCATTCAAGCGAAAGCTCGGCGTATTTTTCATAAGTAACTATGCCCGCCGCCTCAAGTCCGACCCTCGAGCCGTGCGAATATGCTCTGACGAGTCCGCCCGCGCCAAGCAAAATTCCGCCGAAATATCTCGTCACCACGACAACCGCGTCAACAACGCCGCTTTTTCTTATGGTATCAAGAATTGGCATGCCCGCCGTTCCCTGCGGCTCGCCGTCGTCGGAATATCTCGCAACCATTCCGCCGTCGAGCACGTACGCCCAACAATTATGGGTGGCATCACTGTATTCCTTTTTCTTTGACTTGACGAATTCCTCCGCCTCCACGGCGGTAGTAATATGCTTTGCATGGCAAATAAATACCGAGCGCTTTTCCTCAAATTCGTCGCTTCCCTCGCCCTTCAGCGTGGTATAAAGTATGGGCTTCTCTTCCATTATCCTTCCCAATCCTCTTTTTTATCTACGTGATCAACGTCGTATTTTTTAAGCATTCCGCGCGTTTTCGCATCAACCACGGCAAAAACCGTCATTCCGTCAGCGCCGTATTCAACGTCCTCAACCGTGGCGTTGGCGTAAAGCTTGTTCAGCGCGCCCGCCTCACTGTTGGGAATAAAGAATTTAACTCTGGTCTTTCCCTCATGAACGATGCTCTCAAGTATTTCCGCAAGCTCTGCGCAGCCCTGCCCCGTTTTTGCGGAGATATAAGCCGTGTGCTCGCGTTCGCTGACCCTTGAAATTACGGGATCGTCGTACGTGCCTCTATCGCACTTGTTGAAAACATAAAGAATAGGCTTGCCCGTGCATCCAAGCTCCTCCAACGTCTGCTCCGTGCATTCAAGCTGCGAGAGGTACTCGGGGTCGGACGCGTCTATAACTATCATAATAATATCCGAATATACCGCCTCATCGAGCGTGGACTTGAACGCTTTCACAAGATGATGCGGAAGTCGCTTTATAAATCCAACCGTGTCGGTAAGAAGCACCTGCTCGCCGCCCGGGAGAGTGAACTTCCTCGTCGTGGGGTCGAGTGTTGCGAAAAGCTTGTCCTCCGCCAAAATTCCCGCGCCCGTTAGGGTATTGAGGAGTGTAGACTTACCCGCGTTTGTATAGCCGACGATAGCGATCTTGGGAAGTCCGCTTCTGTCTCGGGAAACGCGCATACTAAGGCGGTTTTTCTCAAGCGCGTCAAGCTCCTCCTCGAGCGCGGTAATTCTTCTCTTCAAGTGTCTGCGGTCGCTCTCGAGCTTTGATTCACCCGGGCCTCGCGTACCGATACCGCCGCCGAGACGTGACAGTTCAGAGCCCTTGCCGATGAGTCTGGGAGCCGTGTATTTGAGCTGAGCAAGCTCGACCTGAAGCTTACCCTCACCGCTCACCGCGTGAAGCGCGAAAATGTCAAGAATAAGCATGGAACGGTCAATAACGCGAACGCCGTGACCGATGTCGTCCTCAAGATTTCTTATCTGCGCGGGAGAAAGATCCTCGTTGAATATAACGAGGTCAACGTCGTTGCCCTCAACGAGCCGAGATATCTCCTCAACCTTTCCGCTACCGATAAGTGTTCTCGGATCGGGCGTTGATTTATTCTGAATAACTCTCGCAAAGACCTCGCCGCCTGCAGTATCAAGCAGACGTTCAAGCTCGTCTATTGACTTTTCCTCGTCCTCAAGCATTGAATTATCGCGCACAAGTCCTACGAGAACGGCGCGCGAGCTTATATTTTCCTGTTCGTTAAAATTCATAATTACCTCTGTTTTTCGTGAAAATTGAAACAAAAAAGGATTGCGTTTTTTGCGCAATCCTTTTCTAGCATTACAGAATCCCGGTTGTCCGAAGCTTCCGTTATTTGCGGTGTAATAATTACTTCTTGAAGTTTTCGAGTCTCTTCTTGAATCTGTCAACACGGCCGCCTGCATCAACAAACTTCTGCTTGCCTGTGAAGAAGGGGTGGCACTTAGAGCAAACTTCAACTCTGATCTCAGAACCCTTTGTGGACTTTGTAACTACTGTTTCGCCGCAAGCGCACTTGATTACGCACTCTTCGTACTTAGGATGGATGTTCTCTTTCATTTCTTTCACCTCACAAAATTTTTTCGCTGGTCTTCGACAGCGATTTCATAAGTCGATATATTATATCACAAAACTTACGGTTTGTCAATAGAAAATTTTGTGTTTTTTATATTTTTTGAAATCATCCGATTACATAGCAATATTTACGTCAGTATACTGCAAAAGCTCGCGGTCCTCTCCCTCGCAAACGACGTCGTAATACAGCGTTTTATTCGTAGCCGCTTTAAACTCAATATACGAAACGGTCCTTCCGTCCACAGCGTCCTTGTCTGTTTCCGTGAGATGTATCTTTACGGTAATCTTATCATCCTCCTCGACAAACTCAAGGCGTATGTCGGACTGCTTTTCAATATTATTCCGAAGCAATACTATCTTATAAAGATTTCTTCCCTTAGCGAAGGTCTTATATACGAACAGATGATTATTTATTCCGTCAAAGGCGCTGTCCTTATCCTCGGCAAGCCAAGCGGCAACGTGAGGATTATCGTCTATCTTTTTCTGACTCACGTTACGAATTATTCTTTGACTCGCGTTACACGAGGAAAGCTGTGTCATAAGCAAAATAAGCGTCAATAAAACGAGAATTTTAGCTTTCATAATAAACTCCCTTCCGCCGCTTACGTCGGCGCAAACAGTTATTGATAAATTCTGCCGAAACGGCAAAATTTCGCGTGAAACCGTTGATTGACCTATCAATAGGAAGCACCCTTCACGCTATCTCTCCAAATTTGATCTTAATTCATTGTATCACATACTTATGGCGATTTTATTAACGTTTGAAAAATTTTAAAATTTTCTTTTTATAGCGCAACGCCTCGACAGATTTCACAGACGGATTGATATATAATTCAGGTATCAATTACACGGAGGAAAATGTAATCTTGGACGTTTACGTTGACCTGTTTTTCTTAATAAACTTCAGTATGGATTACATATGCCTTTACATAAGCGCGAAGATCCTGCGTCATACCGTATCAGCAAAAAGGTTTGTTTCAGCATCAGCGATAGGCGGTCTGTATTCGGTCGCGGCGCTCTTTTTTGAGATAAATTCAATTATCGCCTTTATCATAGACGCGCTGGTTTGCCTGATTATGATTACGATCTGCTTTTACAAAAGGGGCGATAGCAAAAAATATTTACTTGCATCCGCTCTGCTGTACATAGGAATTTCAATGCTGATGGGCGGGGTTATGACCGCGATCTTCAACCTGCTCAACAAGCTTGAGCTTGACCTTGGCAATATCGGGGACGACGGCTCGAACACCTATATTTTTGCCGCCATAGCAGTGATCTCGGCAATCCTTTCCATGAAAGGCATTTCGCTGATCACAAGGAAAAATCGGCACAGAGAGTATTTTATCAATCTCACCGTAGACGGAAAAAGCTGCACTCTCCAAGGCTTTGTGGACACGGGCAATCTTGTTAAGGATCAGATCAGCGGAAAAAGCATAATTTTCGTTGACAGAGACGCGTCAGCGCAAATTATCGACGGTAAGGTTGAGGAAAAATTTTATCGCGGCGAGATCCTCTATCACGGCTCACGACTCATTCCCATATCGAGCGCGCAGGGCTCGGCTATGGCTCTCGTTTTTTCTCCCGACCGTGTAACGCTAAAGGAAAAGAGTCAAAATGATACGCCCGAGATCGAGGTCGAATGCCTTATCTCCCTGACCGAGCTTGGCGAAGGCATCGGCTACGCCGCAATCATACCCGAAGATATAACAAGACTATAGGAGGAATTATGCTGAATATTTTCAAGAAGCTTATCGATTTATTGAAGCGCAAAAGACCGCAATCTCGCGGGATATTTTATATCAACGGTCCCGACCTACTTCCGCCCCCGCTCACGAGAGAGGAGGAGGCACAAGCTATCGCCGACGCCGCTCACTCGGAGCTGGCGAGAGAAAAGCTCATCGAGCACAATCTTCGCCTTGTGGTCTATATCGCGAAGAAATTTGAAAACACGGGGATTTATATCGAGGATCTCATCTCTATCGGCACTATAGGTCTTATAAAGGCGGTAAATACGTTCTGCTCTGACAAAAACATAAAGCTCGCCACCTACGCCTCGAGATGCATTGAAAACGAGATACTTATGTACATACGAAAAAACTCCGCTCACGCAAACGATATTTCCATCGACGAGCCGCTCAACTCCGACTCGGAGGGCAATCAGCTTCTGCTGTCGGACATTCTCGGGAGCGACGAGGATTCCATTTCAGCGGAAATTCAGAAGAACGAGGAAAAGCGTATGATCCACAACGCCATAAGCCTGCTGACTCCGCGCGAGCAGGAGATCATCAAGCTACGCTTCGGCTTATTCGGCAAAAAGGAAATGACCCAAAAGGAGGTCGCGGATCACCTCGGCATCTCTCAATCCTACATTTCAAGGCTCGAAAAGAAAATTATATCCGACCTCCGACTTCAGCTCGAGGGCAAAATTTAACGGTTGGCAGCTGCCAACCGTTATTTTTCATATGTGCTCCTCGCAAAAGCGAGCGATCTTTTTATTCACGACTTCAAAATCCATAGCTTTTTTATATATTTCCTCAAGCGCGAAATGACACTCGCTCGCCCTCCGAAGATGCTTCTCTGCGAGATCCAAGCAATCCTTATACAATGCAAACGTATATTTCAGCTCATTTTTAAGCTCTGCCGCCTGTTTGCCGATAAAGCGCTTCATATTCACGTAAATTATCCTCTCGTCGTCTGATGAAAGTCTTATTCTCGAATCGGAGAGTACGAACGCGACGCGACTCCCTCTTTCAAAAATACCGTTTATTCTGCTTGGCAGTACGGGATCGAACGAAATATAGCAGTCACGTCCGCGGGCCGCAAGCTGACTCCTTATATGCGAAAGCATTACGTGTCCCGTGCCGTACGTATCCCCGATAATTACGCATCTGTCCGCGTTTTTCTCAAAGGTATCGAATCTTATTCTGCCCTTCATACTAACCGAATCTATAAGACGTATATCAATCCTGCCCTCACCCGAAGAGGGAAGCTTTTCCACAAGCTTACGGGCGGCAAGCTCTGTTTTTTCAAGCTTTAAAAAGCTTTTAGTATACGAATCCATCACCGCCGCAAGATTTCCGCATGACCCGAGAGCATCGTACGCCCTGCGGTATTCATCGCTCTTTTCTCCGCAGAGCCTGAATATCTCCTCCCTTGATTTGTCCAGCACGCTATCATCCCAGCCGTCTCCGAGATTTATAATATTATCCCGCACCCCAGGATAAACCATATCGTAGGTATGCGGCGCGGTTCCGTCGAGCACGACGATGCGCTTACCCGTAGCGTGTATTATGATACCGTCAAGTGAATCGGGGTCCGACGAGCAATAAAAATACTCAACGAAATACCCCTTCCCCTCGGCGTACACAGCGCACCTCTTCATAAATCCCGACTTGCCCGTCCCGGGACCGCCCTTTATTATGTAGAGCTTATCCGCCCCTGCAAAGCACTCGTTATAATAGCTGCAAAACCCACTCGCTGAATTCGACGCGGCAAAATATTTTTCCATTATCCGTCCTCCTCGCAATCATACTATTTACAATATATGCAAGGACTCGCGGCAAATTGCCCCAAACGTATAAAAAGACGCTTCTCGGAATGTCTGCCCCCGAGAAGCGTCTCTCAAATTAAATTTCTTTGCCTGTGATCGTAATATTGATAGGCTCGATTCCCGTCTGCTCGTAAACGATAGTGTTGATCTGAGCAAGCTGCGCGGGAGTAAGCTTACCCTCGCAGGAAACCACGATGCTTGCGCTCTCACCGCTTATAACCGCGATGCACTTGTCAAAGCCCTTCGTAACCACGAGGGATTCAATGTCAGCCTCCTGCTTCATTTCAAGTGAGATCTGCTTGATTTCCGCGATCGCCTCCGCCTTCACCTCGTCACTTGCATCCTGATTTTCAACAACCGCGTTGAGCACCTCGAGAGCCTCGTCGCGCGCTCTCTGTCTGTTCACCTGAATGGTTGAAAAATATGAATCAAGCGCGGTATCCTCACTCGCGCTGTCGTCAGAGGTTGGACTCTTCGTGCTCTCGAGCTCGTTCTCCATTCCGTTGCCGCCGCTATACGTATAGCCGTCGTCATCATCAGAGAAGAGCGCAAGGTTGAGACACACCGCCACGCCGATAAGCGCCACCGCCCCTATAATAATTAAATTTTTCTTTCCGATCTTTGCAAAAAACTTTTTTGTCTTTGCTCCTACTTCGCCGAAAGTCATAGCTATTCCTCCCAAATTTTTCTTTGTGGTACATTATATTAACCGCCGCTCCGTATTATTACATCGCGTCAATTAATTATTTTTACGTATATTCTGCTCAAGGGTACTCCGTACGCGGCGGACAAAAGCTCCTCGACCTGACCCTTAGTTGAGCCCGAGCTGCCGTAAATTATAACTCCTATGCCCAAAATTTCGGGCGAACGCTCACCGAGATATAAGGGATGAGCGCTTGAGCCGCTTCCGATAATTACGTACTCGTCACGGTCTGCTCCCGAGCCGCTCTGACTGTTCTGCGCGTAAATGCTTTCACTGCTTCCCGCAAGCCTTACAGAGACCGAAACGGATCTCACGCCCCCAAGATTCGAGCAAAACTCCGCAATATCCTCTTCAAGCGTCTGCTCAAAATCCTCGATATTGAGCTTTTCCTCATGCACGCAGTCGTCCTCGTTTTCAGTTGCCGCTCCGAAAATATCGCTATTCCCGATAAAAAGCAAGATAACGCCTGCCGCAAGCATAAGAAGGATCAACCAAAGCTTGCCGTTCTTTTTTATTTGTTCAAAAAACATTTCTCCTCCCATAGCCGAGCTCGATAGGTATTATCTGGTAAAAATCCTTACCGCCTGCGCGAAAATTCTTTTATAATCCTATCCCACCGTGACCACCACCTCGCACCCAAGCCAAGCCTCAAGGTAGGACGTGATCTCGTTGCTATTGGCAAAAACCGCGCTCCCCAAAAGACTCACCGAGACACGCTCGAGCCTTGTCTCACTCTGCGAATTATATTTTACGTAAATTTTGACCTCGGACGGATCAAGCCCGAATTTTTCACATACGGCGTCTCGAATCTCGCTCTTTATAAGATCTATCTGCGCGTTTTCCACGTAAGACTCGAAGATGCTTTCATATTCCTCCTCCGCCCTCTCTCCGCCCCCAAGATCATCAAACGATAACTCGCCTATTTTCTCGATGGACGACACAAGCGGCATTATTGCCACGATGAAAATACATATCCCGCAAACGAAGCTTATATGCGGAGCAAGATTTGTAGACGACAAGAGCTCCCTTGCGACAAAGCAAATAAGAGAGATTATCATCATAGAAACTATATATTCCTTCATTTTCCCTACCCTATTGCCGCCGCGCACGAGCCAAGTAGCGCAAAAGACAAAATAAATACCGACGACGATATAAAAGCGATGCCCAAAAGATACGAATACAGGCTTGATATTTGCGTTATCACACCGTTTCCTCCGTCGGTTGCCAACGAAAACGTCTCAAGCGCAAAGAAAAAAAGCTTCATTACTAAAAGGTGGCATATCACGGGCGCGAGCATAAGAACAATTATCACGATGCCGCCTATTCCCACACACCCGCGTATAAGCTCCACGCCCGAAGCGATAGCGCCAAGCGACGATGAAATGGTAACGCCCGAGATCGGTACGAAGCTGCCAAAAAGGAATTTCGCTCCGCGCATCGCGGCATTGTCAGCCTTTGCCGAAATATAGGTTTGCGAGCCTATCGAAACGCTCAAGGCAGTCATTACGAGCGACAAAAGAACGGTATAATATTTTTTTACCGCGCCCGAGATCGAGGCAACGATCCTTGACTCGTAAAACGACGATACTATCGCCATTGACAGAGAGAAAACGAACACGGGGATCGCCGTATAGGTAAAGATAAACTGACAAACCGAAAGGCAGACGCCAAACGTAGCCGACGACGCCGCCGCGGTGGTGACGTTTCCGCCGATAGAATATAGCACCGCCGAGAGCGGCAGATACGCCGCCGCCATTACGCAAAGCTGCGAGAAAAATTCCGAGAGCATGGATATACTGCTATAAACCAAGGTCAGAACCACACCGACAAGACAAAGCCGAAAGACAAGCTGCGACACGCCCTCGGTCTTGAAGCCCGCGCTTATCTCCTTTATCACCGCGGAAATAAGCATTATTCCAATAGCCACGGCAAGCGTTGGCATTACGCCCTTCACACCGCCGAGGAGACCGTCAAAAAGTAATCCGAGCAAATTTTCCACGTCCGTTATTTCCCTTATTCCCTCGCTCAGCATCTCGGGATCGTCCGACGAAAAGCTCTCGGGCAGACTGTCCACAATATCCTCGGGCAAACTGTCTATAAAGCTTCCGTATTCGTCGGGCATAGTGATCTCACTATCACCTTCGGCGGCAGATACGCCCACCGAAAGCAATATAGCGGCAGAAGCCAGAAACAGTAAAAATATCGACAGCCTGTTTTTTCTCATACGTTACACTCCGTCAATAAGATTTATCGCCATATCAATAATTTCAAAAACCAGCGGGAGCGCCAGAAGAAGGATCTGCGCCTTACCGAGCAGAATACAAATATAGCTGAGCGTTCCCTCTCCCGCATCCGTGCAGAGACTCGAGCAAATGCTCGTAATAAGCCCGACGAAAAGCGCCTTTAACATTACCGTCGCGTATTTCGTAACGCCCGCATACGAAAAAAGCTCCCCCAGACTATCAATAACGCCGCTAAGCGAGCTTATCGCCACCCCGAAAAGCACGACGGCAATCACAAGCTTTACGGGTATCTGTATCTCTCCCTTGACCTGCTTTATTATTACTATCACCAAAAGAGCCAGGATAACAAATCCGCTCTGCTTTATAAAATCCTGCATATCAGAATCCGAAAACCGAACGGACAAGCAAAAAAAGCTTGTCTATTTCCTCAATAAGCATAAGAAAAACCACGACAATTCCCGCTACCGTGACAAGCATAGCCTGCTCGTCACGCCCCGATTTTGCAAGTATCTGCGAGGCTACCGACACGAGAATTCCGACTCCCGCAACCTTGAGTATTACCGCAATATCCATATGCACCTCACCATAGCATTATAGCAAGACACAACGACGAGCAGATAGCCAGAGTTCCGTAGATCTTGCTTTTTCGCGGTATATCCTCCGCCATATTTTTTCTCTCTTCCGAGAGCGCCTCGATATAATAATCGCAACGCTTCATCTGCTCCTCACGGTACGTGCTTCCGAATTCCGATGAAAAACAAGCAAGCAGCCGAGCCCCCTCGTCGGAAAGATACATTCTGTTTCTATCAACGATATCGGAAAGCTCCATTCCCTCCTCGACCGAGCAATTATCAAGAATCTCACGCGGCGCGCCCGAAAGTATATCCTCTATAGGCTTGGAATAACAATCCACCTGCCCCTTTATATAAAAAATCAGGGATATGAAGCTATCCATAACGGTAAGCCGCTTTTTCTGAAACCTTGACACGTACACAGACACACACGCGCCCGACAAGCAAAGAAGCAGACTGCCTATCAACTTATAAATCATAAATTCCCCCAATGCCACTAAATACGTTTTTTCGCAAGGTAACGTCGTATGAAAATCTCATATTTCCCGCGCGGCTTATCCTTACGTACGCGCCGAACACCCCCGCATCGTGAAGAAGCCTGATGCCCGTACGGGAAAGCAGCTCGTCTATACTCCCCGCATGCGCGGTCGCAAGAAAAGGTATTCCGCAATTCGACGCCGCCACAAGCTCACACGCCTCCTCGGTGTCTCCGATCTCATCACAAGCTATAAGCTGCGGATTCATTACCCTCGCGGCGATCTCGATCCCCCTCCCCCTCGGGTAGCCCGAAAGAATATCAATACACATATCCCTGTCGTTCATATCAAACGAAAGCTCGCCGCGGCTGTCGATTATAACGACTCGACGGGGATGCTCTCCCGTCGACAGAAGCCTGCAAGCGCCGCGCAAAACCGTAGTCTTTCCAACACCGGGCGGCGAGAAGATAAGCACTCCCTTTTTATATTCAAGACGGGAGAGAAGCTCACATATCTCGCCCCCTACGTTGTAAATCTTATGCGGTATTCTTATACAAAGCGAGCTGATATCGTAAACGCCGATGATCTCTCCGCTCTGAACGGTGGCTCTGCCCGCAACACCCACTCTTATACCGCTCGGCAGCGAAAGATATCCTTTATTTATAGTATCCGAAAACGCGTAAAGCGAGCCACCGCACATTTTCTTTAATATCTCGGATATCTGCGCCCTATCCAAGGCAATGGGAACAGGAATATTTTCGCCGCGCGATACGCATAAGGAAAGCTTATTCGCGCGAAGTCTTATTTCCTCGATCTGTCTTGCGGCAAGATTTTTATTTATATAATCCGAAATTTCAGGGGGCAAGGTATCAAGCAGCTCTCGGGGCAACCCGACGCCGTCCGTTCTTATTACGTTGTGAATAATTTGCATTTTCCATCCTCCGACTATTTCATTATATTAAGCGATAAGACAAACTATGCAAAAAGAAACAGCCGTCAAGGAATGATCCTTGACGGCGGTTAGGTTTCTTTATTTTATTCGTACACGGGCTCGAAATCGGACGCGGGGTGCTTGCAAAGAGGACAGATGAAATCCTCGGGGAGCGTCTCTCCCTCGTATCTGTAGCCGCATATTTTACAAACCCAAGCGACTATTTTCTTTTCCTTCTTTTCTTCGACAGGCGCGATCTGCACGGGCGCTTTGGGCTTAATGTTATCAAAATAGTACGCGTAAGTCACACTCTTGCCACCGTTTTTAAACACCTTCGCCTCGGTAACCTCGGCAACAAAGAGAATGTGTGTACCGCAATCAACCTCCTGAATTACCTTGCCGCTGATAAAGGCGTTCGTATATCTGTCAAGGTGAAGCAGCATATTCTCGCTTCTCATAACGTCGTCGAAGTCAGAAAGCTTATCGGTATCTCTGCCGCTCGCAAAGCCAAATCTCTTAAACAAATCAAACGGCACGCTCTCGTCAAGCACGGACGCGTTGAAAATACCCGTTTTCTGAATAGTTTCACAGGTATAGTTAGCCTTGTTTACACAAACGGAAATCGTCATAGGCGAGGAGGAAAGCTGCATAACCGTATTTACTATACAAGCGTTATCGCGCACTCCGTCGTTTGTAAATAGAGCGAAAAGTCCGTACGTAAGCTTATGCATCGTCGCGCTCTGAATTTCTCCGCAAGGAACCTCGTCGGTTTTCGGGAAATCAGCGGCAATTCTGTCAGCAAGCGCCATAATAGATGCCAGACTATCGTCCTTAACCGAGGACTTAACGTAAGGAACGTCATCAATAAATGTCGTGTTGCCGAGCTTTCCGAGTATCTCTCTCATAAGCTTGCCGCTCGTTGCCGCCCAAGAGCCGTTCTGGATAAAGCCAATGGTTCTGTTCTTCAAGGAATGAGCCGCGATATCGTGAAGGAGCGCCTCCATTGTAACAAAGACGCCTGCGTTATACGTGGGGGACGCGAACACGAGGTGGCTGTACTTGAACGCGTCGGACACGATATCTGACGCGGGAGTTACCGACACGTCGTACATTTTGGTTTCAATTCCCCTCTCGCGAAGTGTCGAGGAAAGAATTTCAGCCGCGTTTTCGGTGTTACCGTAAATCGACGCGTACGCGATAAGAACGCCCTGCACCTCGGGGGTATAGGTTGCCCACTTTACGTATTTATCAATAAAGGTTGAAATGTTCTTTCTCCAAACGAAGCCGTGGAGAGGACATATCATCTTTATATCAAGCTTCGACGCCGCCTTCAGCACATTCATAACCTGCGCGCCATACTTGCCTACTATATTTGCATAATATCTTCTTGCCTCGTCCATAAAGTCGCGCTCAAAATCAACCTCGTCGGCAAAAAGCGCGCCGTTAATCGCGCCGAAATGACCGAACGCGTCAGCCGAAAAGAGTATTCCCTCGCTCGATTCGTACGACATCATAACCTCGGGCCAATGCACCATAGGGGCATTCAAAAACGTAAGAGTATGCTCACCGAGAGAAAGAGTATCTCCCTCGCCCACGACGATCACGCGAGAATCAATATCAAAGCTGAAGAACTGCTTTATCATCGTAAGGATCTTTGAATTACAAACGATCTTCACGTCGGGATAACGAAGCACGAACTCGCTCATGGTTGCCGAATGGTCGGGCTCCATATGATGTACTATCAGGTAATCGGGGGTCTTATCACCAAGCACGTGCGCGAGATTTTCAAAGAAAACGCCCGACACAGCCTTATCTACAGTATCAAAGACCGCGATCTTTTCATCCATTATAACGTACGAATTATACGACACGCCCGCGGGAACTGAGTAAACGCCCTCAAACATAGCAAGTCTGCGGTCATTTCCGCCCACCCACGTAAGCGTTGGAGTTATCTTTTTTACACAATGCATAATTTTTCACCTTTCTGAAAGTTATGTTTTTAGGGTAAAATCAGCCTTGCTGAAATTTGTATCGCAAGGCTGACTCTCTTTTAATTCAGTAAATTAAGGAAGCTCGATCGCGAAAAGCTCCTTGTCGGGAATATCCTTCTCGGTCTGGGAGCAAAGCTTCTTCACGCTTTCCTGAGCCTTGTTTATCGGAATGCACGTGCCCGCGCCCGCAACACAGCCGCCGGGACAAGCCATACCCTCGATAAGGCAACCCTTTTTCTTGCCCGCCTTTGCAAGCATAAGCATCTTACGGCACTCATCAAGTCCGTCTGCATGCTCTATTTTAACCTCAACGTCGGGATAATATTCGTTAATGCATCTCTCAATAGCATTGGAAACACCGCCCGCGCAAGCGTATCCGCGTCCCGCGCCTGTCGCCTCGGGCTCGAACTCATCACCCTCGAAATTGGAAAAATCTATCTCTCGCGCGTCAAACATAGCGCGAAGCTCCTCAAACGTAATTACGAAATCAACGTCGCTTCTAACGGTCTTTCTTCCCGCCTCGAGCTTCTTTGCGGCGCAAGGGCCGATGAATACGACTCTTGCATCGGGATTCTTCTGCTTGATGCTTCGAGCGGTCGCAACCATGGGTGTGAGCGCGTTCGAAACCTGATCTATCATTACGGGGAACTGCTTCTTTGCGAGCATAGCCCAAGCGGGACAGCAGGAGGTGAGAAGGAAGGGCGTCTTGCCCGTCGCAACCTCATGCGCGTAATGGTGAGCCTCAACCGCCGCGCCAACGTCCGCGCCGATGGCAACCTCGTGCATTTCGGCAAATCCAAGCTGACGGAGCGCGCCCGCGATCTGTCCCAAGGTTACGTTCTCACCGAACTGACCCGCAATAGCGGGAGCTACCTCGGCAACAACGCAGTCGCCCTTACGAATAGCCTGAATAAGCTGGAATATCTGGGACTTATCCGCAATCGCGCCAAAGGGGCAAGCCACCATACACTGACCGCAGCCAACGCACATAGCGTCGTCTATCTTCGCGCGGCCGAGCTCATCATTTTTTATAGCCTTGATACCGCAAGCAGAAGCGCAGGGTCTTCTCTTATGAGCAATAGCGTCATAAGGGCACGCCGCCTTACACTTGCCGCACTTTATACACTTCGTTTTATCAATTACGCTCTTTCCGTTCACGATGGAAATCGCGCCCTTGGGGCACACGCTCTCGCAGGGATGAGCCACACAGCCGCGGCACTGGTTAGTTACAACGTACACATTGTCCTCGCAGGCGTCGCACGCCGAGGGAATAACCTGCATCAGCGGAGGCTCGTAATACTTGTCCGCAATATTGCTTCTGTCAAGACCGCTCGTAATATGTACGGGCTTGTCCTCGGGACGAAGCGACATACCCATCGCAAGTCTTACTCTTTCGGACGCGATAGCTCTCTCACGGTAGATGCTCTCTCTGAAGCGGGGCTGCTCCGAGGGAGTGATCTTATAGGGGATCGCCTCAATATCGTTGTTTATGCTGTCGAGATCCGACTCGTAAGCAACCTTTGCAACCTCCATAAAAATATCGTGTCTTAACTTTCTGAGCGCTGTATCAACACCTCTCATTTTTGTCCTCCTCAAAATTTATATCAATAAATATTTTTAACAAAATTATTCGTTCGAAGACTTTACGGGATAAAATTCATCCGTCTTGCGAGCATCGAGCCGCAAAAACCACAGAATATATATGGCAATAACCGCAATCGCTACGACCGCAGTTAAGATCTGAGTCGGAATATCCGAGAAAAAGCCCTTGCCCTCTCCGCATTCGCTAACTATCGCCCCGAAGAAATTAAACAAGCCGTGTATTACGACACACGCCCATATATTCCTTGTCAGAAGCAAAACGACCGCGCACATAGCGCCTATAAGCGCGGAATATAAGATCTGCAGCGCCACCATAACCGACGGGCTTTGGAAAAGATTTATTATATGAACCAAGCCGAACACCGCCGACGAAAGAAGAACGGACACAAAAATATCCTTTTTCGTGCTTCTTCTGTTTTCCATAATGCCGAGCATTACGACCGAGCGGAACGCCATTTCCTCAAAAAAGCCTACCGCCATACATTCAAAAAGCAGTAAAATTATCTTGCCGTATTCCGCGGTCACTCTCGATTGCCCGAGGATCAGCGGAATAATGGGCATATTGTTTATCGCTATCACAAGCGCGGGAAGAATATACAGAAGATTTTTTCCGCGCGGCTTCACTATCGGGTCAAGAACTCTGTAGCCGAGATATATTGTGAAAACCAAAAATATCGCTCCGCCGAGAGCCCTCGTAATAAGCATATCCGTCATTTCCTTTTCCCATTCGCCCAAATGGGTAAAAAGCTTATGCTTAAATATCAATTCATACAGAACGAGACAAAGCGTAAAAGCGCAGAACAGAGCTATGCACAAGGCTCGCTTCACTTTTTTATCCTTCGTCCGCATTGACTGCTTCCTCTCTGCGAGATCTTTCCGACAGGATCTCCTCTGCATCCGACGCGATCTCGTCTCCGTGCTTATTTTCATAATATCTTTCGAATAAGATCAGCGCAACGCCGCCCAAAATCATAACGCACGCAATTATCTGCGAGGGCGATAGAGCCTTCGTGAAAAGCTGACCGCGATCATCGGTACGAAGAAATTCAATAAAGAATCTCCACGCTCCGTACGCCATCATATATATGGGCAGATTATAGGATCGCTTTTTCTTTACGCGGATCACCGTCCAAGCGAAAAGTCCGAACAGAAAGAGCGCCTCAAACAACTGTGTAGGAACACATTTAGCGTAGCCGTACGCCTCGGTATGCATATAAATTCCGTACCACGCGTCCGTCTGCGCGCCGTGGCAGCAGCCTGCCATAAGGCAACCGATCCTGCCAAACGCGTGCGCCACGAGAATTGACGGCACCGCGCAATTCGCCATGGAAAAGAAGCTTCTTATATGATACTTATCGGGGAAAATAAATCTTCCCGCGACAAAATATACCGCGATAAACACCGCCGCGCCTCCGATAAGACCTCCGTAAAAGGTCGCGCCCGTGCCCGAGTCAATTACGAATTCCCCACTCTGTCCGAAATTGTAAAACGCCTGAAACAGAACCGCGGAGCCAAGTCCCAATATTATCGCAAATCCCGCCGTTATAAACGTGAGATTCTGGAGCTTGTACCGAAGCGGATACCCCTCCGCGAGTCTGTCAAATACTATAAGACATACGATTATTCCGACACAAAGGAACAGATCGTACAAATTAAACGGAATACCCTCAATTATGTTGTAAGGATACATAAGTCTCCTTTCTTTAGCCGTTCATTCGTCTCTCCTGAACGTCGCTGTGAGTTACAAGGATCTTTCTGGGCTTGTTGCCGTCAGCGGGACCCACGAATCCCATTTCCTCAAGTCTGTCAATGATCTTTGCCGCGCGTCCGTAGCCGATCTCGAGCCTTCTCTGCAGCAGGGACGTAGAGATCTTACCCGCATCAATAGCAAGCTCGATAGCATCCCAGAGCTTAGCGTCCTCGTTGTCGTTTCCGCCCTCGCCCGCAGGCATATCGTCGCCCGACGCCTTAGGCTGCTTTCCGCACTTTGCGGCCTCCTCGTCGATGGATCTTTCAAATTCCGCGTCGTAAACGACGGGAGCATTGTTTTCCTTGATGTACTCAACGATTGTTTCAACCTCGCCGTCGCTTACGAACGAGCCCTGAACTCTGATGGGCTTGGGCGCGCCGACAGGCATATAGAGCATATCGCCCATACCAAGGAGCTTTTCGGCACCGCTTATATCAATAACCGTTCTCGAGTCAACCTGCGAACGAACCGTGAAAGCAATTCTCGAAGGAATATTAGCTTTAATAAGACCCGTAATTACGTCAACCGACGGTCTCTGCGTACCGAGTATGAGGTGTATACCCGCAGCTCTCGCCTTCTGCGCTATACGGCAGATAGCGGTCTCAACGTCGTCGCGCGCCGTCATCATAAGATCTGCAAGCTCGTCGATAATAATTATCATACGGGGCATATAAGGCATATCGGGATCGTTCTTCGTCGCCTCGTTATAGCCCGTAATATTTCTAACGCCAACCTGCTCGATAAGCTTGAATCTCTTCTCCATCTCGTTGACCGCAGAGTTGAGCGCGCCCGCCGCCTTCTTGGGATCGGAAACGATCCTACAGGAAAGGTGGGGGATGTCCTTATATACGTTAAATTCAACCTTTTTGGGGTCGATAAGTATAAGCTTTACCTCGCTGGGCTTTGCCTTGTAAAGAATACTCATAATAATTGAGTTGATACAAATGGACTTACCCGAGCCCGTAGTACCCGCAACGAGCAGGTGAGGCATTTTCTCAATATCAAATACCATAGGTCTGCCCGAAATGTCCGCGCCAAGACACGCCGCGGTCTTGCTCTTATGATTACGGAATTCCGGAGCCTCGATGATGTTACGAAGGAATACCGTTTTTCTCTCGTCGTTGGGAACCTCGACTCCGACTGCCGCCTTACCGGGGATAGGAGCTTCGATTCGAACGCCCGATTTTGCCAAGCTGAGCGCAATATCGTCTCCGAGATTTGCGATCTGCTTTACTCTTACGCCAATATCGGGCTGAATTTCATATCTTGTAACCGTAGGACCGCAGGAGCACGCAATTTCTCCCTTGGTTCTTATTCTGAAGCTTTCGAGAGTATCACGGAGAATTCTCGTGTTCTTTGCGATCTCCTCCGAGCTTACGGCATAGCTTGCATTTCCCTCCTTCATAAGCTCAAGAGGGGGGAACACGTACGGAATTTCCTTCGGCTGATGCGCGCCGATTATTTCGCCCGTAACCTCGTCGACCACGTATTTCACATTTTCATCAAGCGCGCCTCCGAACGCGTCGTCATCCGCGCCGTATTCAACGGCGGGCTCTTCACTCGCGTTATTTATAACGAAGCGCACGCTTTCCTCGTCATCCTCGGACAGCACTCTCGGCGCGGAGGAATCCTCAAGCGCTTCAAAATCAAGCGGCTGATCGTCGTCCTCGCTCTGCGCAGCCACGTCCGCGCGGAAGCCGTCGCTCATCGCAGGCTCACTTGCGCGAGGCATAGCTCCCGATTTATAATATTCGTTATTCTCCTCGGATACCTTATCCGCTCCGTCGTCAGAATCGTCAAAATTCGCGCCCACAAGAACCACATCGTCGGAGTCGTCTTCTTCAACCGTCTTTTCAACCTTTTCCTCGGCTTTGGGAGCTTCCGCCACCGTCTTACGCTCCTCCGCCTTTTTCTTTGCTTCCTCAACGCGCTTCGCCTTCTCTCTGCGAGTCTCCTCGGCCGCGAGACGCTTTGCCTGCTCTCGTTCAAAGGCTCTGTCCTCGGCTCTCTTTGCCGCGTTAGCCTTTGCCTGCTCGTTTTTCTTGTTTACCCAAGCGGTAAGCTTATCCATCCAGACCTGAGGCGTCGTTCCAACAAGGAACAAAACGAGAGGAATGAACGCCGCGATCAAAATAAATCCCGCGCCAAAGGGCTTGAGCGCCAAAACCAAAAGATACGCGAGGTATCCGCCGAGCGCGCCGCCGCTCGTGTGCTCCATACCCGCCTCAAACAGCATACCGAAGCCCGTTTCATCAACGTCGCCAATAATTACGTGAAGGAATGCGGATGCAACGATAATAGTGCAAATGGTTAAAATTATCTTTGTCGCAAGTCTCTTCTGCTCAACGTACCTTCTCCAGAATATCGCAAGATTGAGCAAAACGAGAGGAATTACGTACGCCGCAGGACCGAAAACGCCAAAGAATACGAAACAAAGATAATAACCCACAACGCCAAGCGCGTGATCGTCGGGTCCTCCGTTATTTACTACGTTAAAAATGTTCGCAATATTGCAGATAAAGAGCAATATTGCCGCAACCAAAAGTATATAAGGAACGAGCTTTACGCTTCTGCTTCCCTTTCTCGAGCTCTCTTTTTCATTAGATTTAACAAGAGCCTTTTTCTTTCCCGATTTGCCTGAACCAGCCATGCTTTCACTTCCCTTTTTTGAAGAATGTAGCCTTATGCGATGTAAATTTTGCCTTGAATTACATAACAAAAAGACCGTAAAATAATAGTAAACCGCAGCTTACACGCAGAACAATTTACTCTAACTATATTATTATAACATATAAACTGTATTTTTGCAAGTATTCTTTCATTAAATTTTAAAATACATTTTGGTAGGAACGCAAGCTTATGGAAAACACGGGAAAATGCCATTTTCGAAAAAACAAAATCAAAATATCTCAAAGCTCGGTCGGGATAATCGTAATCTCGCTCGTGGCGGGAATATTCAACGGACTCATCGGCGCGGGCGGAGGACTTATTCTTTCGTTCGGGCTCTCCGCGCTCGTCAGTGGTCAGATGAAGGAGAAAAAGGACGTTTATTTCAATTCACAGGCGGCTATGATACCCGTCAGCATAGTCTCTTATTTCCTTTACGCCCGAAGCGGGAGCGCTACGGAAATTCCCTTTCACTATATGCTTTTCCCCGCGCTTGCGGGCGGCATCGCGGGAGGGGTGGCGAGCTCCTATATCGACTCAAAATACATTCGGCTCATTTTTGCCGTGATAGTTATGTTCTCGGGCGCGAGAATGGTATTCTCAGCGCTTGGATAAATTCAAAACGAAGGGAGGAGCTCACGTGGACGCGCAAGCTATAATGAACGCCGTAATTATTTTTCTTATCGCCGTTATGTCGGGGCTGGGTGTAGGTAGCGGCGGACTTCTCGTCATTTTCCTGACCTCATATCTGCATTTTGCGCCCGCTGAAGCGAGGGTCACGAACCTTCTCTTTTTCATAATCTCCTCGCTCGGCGCGCTTATCATTCATTCCTTCAAGGGCAGGATAAAGTACAAGCTCGTTTTCTTCGCCGCGCTTTTCGGAATTATAGGGACGCTTTTCGGTACGTCGGTTGGCAAAATACTCGGTGATACCGTGCTTAAATTCATATTCGGAATTTTGCTCGTTATATCGGGCGGCTACGTCATTTTCGGCAAGAAAATCACAAAAACAGCCCGCGCTCTCGGTCTGTTCGGCAACAAGAATCGCAAAATTTCATCAAAGCCTCCCTCAAAAAACCATACTCGCTGAAATAACTCTCCGAAAATTGTAAATTTTTATTGCGAAAGTATTAATTTTTTGGAAATCTATTTACAAAATCGTATTAGTGTGATATAATGACCAAAGCATAACGAGCTCACGGCTTTCGGGACTAACAGCCGAAGGCTTGCCCATTTTCGATGGAGCAAGCAAACTCGGATTCACCCGCCGCTTGCTGTGTGTATCGTATTTGCAAAAAATATTTTATTTTCGAAAGGTGAAACGAAAATGACAGCACAGGAAAAGCAGGCAATTATTGAAAAATATGCCATTCACGAGGGTGACACAGGTTCGCCCGAGGTTCAGATTGCAATTCTTACTTACAGAATCAACAATCTCACAGAACACCTCAAGAGCAATCACAAGGACAACCACAGCCGCAGAGGTCTTCTCAAGATGGTAG
>CAZMKU010000007.1:0-28741 GCA_964567085.1 uncultured Clostridium sp. | reverse complement strand
AGATCCTGGATCAGACCACCGTTGACGGCGTCGCCTGGGGCCGAACCGAAGTGGGGACATAAAGCAACGCGAACAGTCCGAGAGGATCGCTTCCGACAGAAAAAATCAGGTCGGCAGCGGCGACAGGAGTGAAAAAATACGAACCTACAACTATCCGCAAAGCCGAATTACCGACCACAGAATAGGTCTTACGCTCTATTCCCTTGATAGCTTTATCAACGGAAATATCGGTGATATGATAGACGCGCTCATCGCGGCCGACACGGCGGCGAAGCTCGGCGCGGAGGAATAAATCAAACGAGGCAGAAAAATGCTTACTGAAATTGTAAAAATTGAAAACGTAAATAGTTCTCTGCCTCAAATTAAGCGGGCGGCAGAGATAATAAGGGACGGCGGTCTTGTGGTAATTCCCACCGAAACCGTTTACGGTCTTGGCGGCAACGGTCTTATGTCTGATTCCGCAAAGAAAATTTACGCCGCAAAGGGACGTCCGTCCGACAATCCGCTTATAATTCACATAAACAAGCCAGAGGACGCGGAAAATTACGCTTACACAAACAGCACGTATTACGCGCTCGCAAAGGCGTTTATGCCCGGGCCTCTGACGGTTATTTTAAAGAAAAAGACAAATATTCCCTACGCCGTTACGGGAGGACTTGACACGGTGGCTATCCGCTGTCCCTCTCACCCCGTAGCTCGCGCGGTCATACGAGAGGCGGGTGTGCCAATTGCCGCTCCGTCGGCAAATATTTCGGGCAAGCCCTCGCCCACGAGCGCGAGCCACGTTATAGACGATCTCTCGGGCAAGGTTGATATGATAATCGACGGCGGCGAGTGCGACATCGGTCTTGAATCCACCATCGTTTCGATTGGCGAGGACGGTACGCTTACGCTTCTGCGCCCCGGCGGGATCACGGTCGACGCGCTCTCTTGCGTTTGTGAGACGGTGCATATTCCCGAGACGATTGAAAAATCCCTCTCGGAAAACGAACGTCCCCTCTCCCCCGGTATGAAATACCGTCACTACGCCCCCGCCTGCCCTCTTGTTTTACTTGACGGAGACGATAAGAGCGTTAAAGAGTTTCTTTTATCCGAGGAAAAATCAAAGAAAATCGCAATTCTCTGCTACGACGAGGAGAAGGACAAATATAAAAACAGTATTCTTCTTCCCATCGGCAGAAAGGACGACGCGCAAGCCCACGCGAAAGCCCTTTTTGCACATTTGCGCAGGGCGGACAAATATTCCCCCGAGGTTATCTACGCGCATATCCCAAGCAAGGACGGACTCGGTCTTGCGCTTTACAACAGAATGATAAGAGCCGCGGCTCATACAGTTAAAAAATTATAATCCGAAAGGAAATACATAAATGGCAAGGAAGAAAAAGCAAAACGAGCCAAAACCCATAGTTTACGCTCCGATAATCCCCCAGCCTATAACAGAAACAATAGAAAAGAACTATATGCCATACACCATGAGCGTTATAGTTTCCCGCGCTATCCCCGAGATCGACGGCTTCAAGCCCGCTCACCGAAAAATTCTTTACACGATGTACAAGATGGGATTGCTTAACGGCAGACTCACCAAGAGCACGAATATCGTGGGCTCGGTAATGAAGCTTCACCCCCACGGCGACCAGTCCATTTACGAAACGATGGTTCGTCTGACACGCGGTAACGAAACCCTGCTCCACCCCTTTATCGAATCAAAGGGTACGTTCGGTAAGCAGTATTCGTCAGATATGAAGTGCGCGGCTGCGCGTTATACCGAGGCAAAGCTCGACCCTATCAGCGCAGAGATCTTCGACGGCATTGACAAGAACGCGGTCGATATGGTTGACAACTACGACGGTTCTATGCAGGAGCCCGTGCTTCTACCGACAAAATTCCCGAATATTCTCGTATCGCCAAACAGCGGTATCGCGGTTGGTATGGCATCGGATATTTGCTCGTTTAATCTTGCGGAGATCTGCGACGGTACTATCGCTATTCTCAAGAAGCCGAACATATCCACCGAAAAGATCATGGAAATAATCAAAGCCCCCGATTTTCCGGGAGGCGGACAAATTATATACGACTACGAGCAGATGCGCCAGATCTACGAGACGGGCGACGGCTCCTTCAAGATCCGCGCGCGCTACACCTACGACGCGGACGCGAACTGCATAGACATTCTCCAGATCCCCTACTCCACGACCATCGAACCGATTTTGAACAAGATCTCCCAGCTCGTTAAAGAAGGCAAGCTCAAGGAAATAACCGACTTCCGCGATGAGATAGACGTAAACGGCTTCAAGCTCACGCTCGACCTTAGAAAAGGAGTCGACCCCGACAAGCTTATGCAGAAGCTCTTTAAGATGACACCACTTGAGAGCAGCTTCAAGTGTAACTTTAACATCCTCATTGACTCCGCTCCGCGTCAGATGGGCGTCGTTGAAACCCTTTCCGAGTGGATCATTTTCAGAATGAGATGTCTGCGCCGTGAGCTTGAATTTGACCTCAAAAAGAAGAAAGACAAGCTCCATCTTTTAATGGCTCTCGGCAAGATTTTGCTTGACATCGACAAGGCTATAAGAATTATCCGAAAGACAGAAAAGGATGAGGACGTTATCCCCAACCTGATGGCAGGCTTTGAGATTGACGAGATTCAGGCAAATTATATAGCTGATATCAAGCTCCGTAACCTCAACCGCGAATATATCTTAAACAGAATTTCCGAGATCGAGGACATTCAGGCTCAGATAGCGGAGATCGAAGAAATTCTCCGCGACGAGCTCAAGCTCAAGGCGCTTATCGCAAAGCAGCTTACCGAGATCAAGAAGAAATACGGCAAGCCCCGTAAGTCGCAGATCATCGGCGCTGACAATATCGAAGCCTACGTTGAGGAAGAACATATTGAAAACTATCCTTGCCGTCTTGTTCTCTCCCGCGACGGCTACTTCAAGAAGATCACCTTCAAGTCGCTTCAGGGTAATGACGTACAGACCTTCAAGGAGGGCGACAGCCTCCGTCAGATCTTCGACGCCGAGAACCGCGACGAGATCATATTTATCACGGACAAGTGCCAGCTCTACAGAGCAAAGGTTTCCGACTTTGAAAACGTCAAGGCGTCCGTTATGGGCGAATACGTGCCCGCAAAGCTTGGTATGGACAAGGACGAAAAGCCCATCTTTATGAATATCCAGAACAGCTTCCGCGAGGGCTTCAATTACGTATTCATCTTCGAAAACGGCAAGGGTGTAAGAATCCCCGAAAAGTCCTACGAAACCACGGCGGTAAGACGCAAGCTCAAGGGCGCGTGCTCGGACGCTTCTCCCGTTGTTGAGATATTCTCCGAGGAGGAAAAGAAGCCGTTTGACATTATGCTCATCAGCTCCGACAAGCGCGCTATGATACTGAAAACCTCGCTTATAGTTCAGAAGGCGACGAGAACCTCACAGGGCTCGCAGATCATGACGCTCAAGAAAAACGCCAAGATAACTCGCGCACTCCGGAATTTCGAATCCGAATTCGAGAACACCAAAGGCTATAAAAAGCTCAAGCTTCCCGCAACGGGAGTACCTCTGAATTCCAAGGGACAGAGCGAACAGATATCAATTGATGAAATATGAAAGGAAAAACCGATATGAAGAATAAAAAGAAATGGGTAATTATCCTCTGCGCAGTTCTCGTAGCTCTTATGATCTTAGCTCCCGCAGCAAGCGCGATCGCATTGCTTTTCGCATAAAGCTACGTAAAAAAGCTCTCGGACACACCGTCCGAGAGCTTTTTTAATTTTTCTGTTTTTCAAGAAGCTTTTTTATAATTTCCGTCATAAGCTCTCTGTCTTCCCTTGAAAGACCGTTTATGCTCTTTGCAATTACCGAGAGATTTTTGAGCTTCGTTTCATTCATATCCGTCAAGGTATGCGCGCCTGTTTTTTCGATGGCAGAAAAGAAAATGTTTACAAAATTCTGCTTTTCCGACGGCGTCATTTTCTGCATGGCTGCTTTAAAATTATTTTGGTTTTTCTGTCCCTTTGCCGCCAACTCAGTGAGCTTTATCAAAGAAGCACCCTGCAGTTCCCACGTCAGAAGATCGTGCTGGTGCGCGCCCGACCCCTTGCTCTTTACCACCTGAAAGCTGCCGTTATTGAACATAGTTCCGACAGTCGCGTCCTGCGGTACGAACGGGCAAAGCTTATGCGCTATCGCCTTATATTCCTCGGAGTCCACGGCGGCATCCGAAAGCCCGGGACCGTCGTAGCTGTAGGATTTAACAATTCTGTTCTTGACCGCCTCGGACGAAAAAACCGACGAATATATCGCTAAATTTCCACCCTTTGAATGTCCGCAGACGTAGATAGGTACAAACGGATATTTTTTCGCGATAAATTCAAGGTAGTTCACCGCAAGCTGCTGAGACGGGATTTCGTCCATAAATGACAGACAAAAATCCTCCTTCCAGCCGACGAGCGTATCGTCAGTTCCGCGGAACACGACCGCAATACTTCCGTCATTCAAATGAAAGGTCATAGCCGAAAACTGATAACAATTTTCAAGATTATGCTCATTTACAAAATCTGATATTTCAATATTTCCATAGCGGTCGGTCTTACCCGCAAGCTTCAGCATAGAAAGATATTTCACCGTTGGAAATATAAGTCCGAGCTTTAGCTCGCCGCAATCGTCGATAGAAAGATAGTCGGCGATAACTTTTTTATAATTCATCGGAACGGTAAGCTCATCCTCATCAAGCACGATATCGTAATCGAAATATGCCGCAATGCTCAAAATCGCGCCGTCAACCTCACCGAATGATGATTGATTAAATGAAAGATCCCCTCTCCAAAAAAGGTAATCATTAAGATTTGCCATAAAGATAAGCCTCCTTTCCCGTCTTTTTCTTTAAATTATATTGCCCAGCCTGCAGCCTTTATAGCTTCAACCACGTAATCATTACATTCGTCGCAAAGCTCGAAGGTCTCCGCCTCTGTCATAACGCGGATAACGGGCTCGGTTCCCGACTTGCGAAGCAACATTCTTCCGTTGCCGCAAAGCTTCGACTCTGCCTCGGCAAGCGCCGCCTTGATCCTCTCGTCGCTCATAACCGCGCTCTTGTCCTTGACTCTTACGTTTACGAGTCGCTGTGGATAAAGCACAACGTCGGACGCAAGCTTTGAGAGAGTGGTCTTTTTCGCCTTGATCACTTCCATAATTTTAAGGCTGGTAAGTATTCCGTCGCCCGTAGACGCGTACTGACTGAAAATAATATGTCCCGACTGCTCGCCGCCTATGCAGTTATTGTGCTCGGACATATAATCGTGAACATTCTTATCGCCAACCGCGGTCTGCGCATATTCGATTCCAATAGCCTCAAGAGCCTTGAATAGACCGATATTAGACATAACCGTCGCAACGACCTTATTGTTTACAAGCTCGCCGCGTTCCTTCAAGTAACGCGCGTAAATGTACATTATCTTGTCACCGTCACAAAGCTCGCCGTTCTCGTCGATACAAAGACATCTGTCGGCGTCTCCGTCGTAAGCAAAGCCCACGTCCATCTTATTTTCAACAACGAACCTCGCAAGTCCCTCAATGTGAGTGCTTCCCGCGTTCTTGTTGATATTAAGTCCGTCGGGCTCGGCATTGAGAACGTACGTCTGCGCGCCAAGAGCGTCGAAAACGGATTTTGCTATATTCCAAGCAGAGCCGTTCGCGCAGTCGAGCGCGACCTTCATTCCCTTGAAGGAATAAAGTCCCAGAGAAATAAGATAACCGACGTATCTGTTTCTTCCCGCTACGTAGTCCACCGTCTTACCGATATTCTCTTTTGTCGCAAGCGGGATCTCGCCGCTCTTGCCGTCAAGATAATCCTCGACAAGCGCGCAAAACTCATCCTCCATCTTCTCACCGTGGGAATTTATCAGCTTGATTCCGTTATCGTAGTAAGGGTTATGGCTTGCGGAGATCATAATTCCGCAATCAAACCCGTCGATTTTCGCTATATACGCCACGGACGGTGTCGTAGTTACGTGCATAAGGCACGCGTCAGAGCCCGACGCGGTAATTCCCGCCGACAGGGCATATTCAAACATATATGAGGAAAGTCTCGTGTCCTTGCCGATAAGAACCTTGGCCCTCTCTCCTCTTTCACCCGCCTTCTCGGAAAAATACCAGCCGATAAATCTGCCGACCTTATACGCGTGCTCGACCGTCAAGTCTACGTTTGCCTCGCCGCGAAAACCGTCTGTTCCAAAATATTTGCCCATAAATGTCTCCCAAAGAATTTATTTCTTTTCTACGACTGTTCCGTCGTTCTTAAAAATGCTGTTCGCGCGGATAACACCCCTGACACAGCTCGTGGGATAAACCATAACTCCCCTGCCAAGCACCGTGCCCGGATTTAGCACCGCGTTGCAGCCAACCTCGCAGCAGTCTCCGAGAGCCGCTCCGAATTTCTTTCTTTCGGTATCAATTTCAACTCCATCTGCCTTATCCTTAACGACCACGTGGGATTTGTCGCTCTTTACGTTGCTCGTGATCGAGCCCGCGCCCATGTGCGCCTTGTAGCCGAGGATACTGTCACCAACGTAATTGTAATGCGGAACCTGAACGTTGTCAAAGAGGATAACGTTTTTAAGCTCTACGGAATTGCCCACCACACAGCCGTCACCGACAAGCGCGGAGGAACGGATATAGGCGCCGTGTCGCACCTCGGTGCCGTGACCGATAATAGCGGGCGCGCCGATATACGCGCTCTTTGCTATCACCGCTCTCTTTGATACCCACACGTTTTCCTCGATCTCGTCAAACTCATTTTCGTCAAGGGTCTTGCCGAGCGCGATTATAAAATCCTTTATACCGCCGAGCGCCTCCCAAGGATACGTAAATCCCGAAAGATATTCGGCCGCCAAGGTATGCGAAAGATCGTAAAGATTCACAATTTTTGCTTCGTTCATATAAGCTTACTCCATTATTTCAAATCGAGAATAGTAACACCGCCGTCGCCCTCGCCAAACTGACCGATGCGGAACGACGCTATTCGTTTATCACCGCGCAGAAACTGCCAGAGCGCCTTTTTGAGCGCGCCCGTTCCCTTGCCGTGAATGAGACGAACGCGGGAAAATCCCGCCAAGATCGCCTCGTCGATATATTTATCAACCTTAAACCAAGCCTCGTCGCCGTTCATACCGCGAAGGTCGATCTCGTCCTTAAAGGACGTGTTTCTCTGCACGGAATAGGTCGACGCCTTGATCTTTTTATCCCCCGAAATTACCGTCGGGGTTTTTTCCTTGAGGCGAAGATCCTTTATATTGACCCTCGTCTGCAGAATGCCCGCCTGAACTCGCACGTTGCCCGATTTATCGGGATCGTCAAGCAACGTAGCGTCTGTTCCGATGCTCATGATCTTGACCTCGTCGCCACGCTTGAGCGGTCTTGGCAACACGTAATTCTCGTTTGACTCAACCTGCTCGACGGGGTTGTATTTTTCTTCATTCTGACGCATATGATCCCGCACCGCGCGTCTTGTCGCGGCAAGTGTATCGCCGAATTTTTCGGAATCCTTCGCCTTTTTGAGCTTATCCATCTGCTCAAGAATATAGTCGCTCGAAGCCTTTGCGCTCTGTACTATGGCGTAAGCCTTTTCGCGGGATTTCTCAAGCTCGCGGCGGGATTCCTCAAGGCGGGATTTGATCTCTTTCTCTGCCGAAAGTTTAAATCTCTCGTAATCCGAGCGCATCTGCTCCGCCTCGGCTCTATGCTTTTCCATTTCAACACGAGCGCTCTCGAGCTGACCTATAATGTCCTCAAACCTGCGGTTGTCCGAGCTTATATGCTCCTCGGCTCGCGCAATAATTTCGGGTGAGAGTCCAAGCTTACCCGAAATAGCAAAGGCATTGGATTTGCCGGGCGTACCGATAATAAGCTTATAGGTAGGCTTTAAGGTTTCCACGTCAAATTCACACGACGCGTTGCATACGCCCTCGGTATCGAGCGCGTAAGCTTTAAGCTCCGCATAGTGAGTTGTAGCGGCGCACATAGCGCCCCTCTCTCTTACGTTTTCAATAATCGAGACAGCCAAAGCCGCGCCCTCAACGGGGTCAGTACCAACTCCAAGCTCGTCGAAAAGCACGAGGGACTTGTCGCACACGTCACTCATAAATGAAACGATATTTACCATGTGAGACGAGAAGGTCGAGAGCGACTGCTCAATGCTCTGCTCGTCACCTATGTCAACGAGAATGTTCTCAAAGATACAAACAGACGAGCCGTCGTCAACGGGGATATGAAGTCCCGACTGCGCCATTAAGGCAAACAGCCCGAGAGTTTTGAGCGTTACGGTCTTACCGCCCGTGTTAGGGCCTGTAATTATCATAGTGTCGTAGCCCGAGCCGATAGATACGTTAATGGGCACGACCTTGTCCTTGTCAATAAGCGGATGTCTTGCGCGCTTCAGGTTTATACTTCTGTCGGTCACCACCGTAGGACAGCTCGCGTTCATGGAAAGCGAAAGCTGCGCGCAAGCGAAAATAAACGCGAGATCGTTGATATTGAGATAATCAAGCCAGATGATATTGGAGTATTCGCTGACCTGCGCCGAGAGAGTCGCAAGAATTCGCTCGATCTCGTGCTCCTCTCGGGATTCAAGCACGCGAAGCTCGTTATTGGCTTCGACCACCTGCATAGGCTCGACGAAAATAGTCGCGCCCGAGCTCGACGTGTCGTGGATAAGTCCCTTAACGTCGTTCTTGTGCTCGGTCTTGACGGGAATTACGTAACGACCGTTTCTCTGCGTTACGATATTTTCCTGCAAGAATTTGCTGTGTGAACCGCCCTGAACGTACTTCTGCAGGGTGTCTTTAATCTTATTGTTTGTAATTCTGATCTGACGTCGGATATTCGCAAGCGTATCGGATGCCTCGTCGGCAATAAGCTCCTCGGAAATGATCGAGCGTGTGATCTTTTCCTCAAGAGTTCTGTTCGCCATTAGTCTATCGAACACCTCGTCAAGCACGGTGTCAAAAAGATGGTTTCCATGGCAATAGTCAATAAGAGCTCTCGCGGTTTTGAGAACCGCCGCTATATCAAGCAGCTCGCGCGGGGAGAGGATCGCGCCCTTCTCCGCTCTCTCGCACGCCTCGGAGACGTCCTTTATCATTCCGAACGAGGGCATTCCCTTCGTTTCACAAAGCCTTCTCGCGTCGGTGGTCTTTTTTAGCCTTGCCAAAACCGTATCAAGATCATCCGAGGGGTTCAGCATATACGCCGCCTTTTTCGCGCCCTCGGTCGTCGCGTGTGTCGCGAGCATTTCGCATATTTTATCATATTCAAGCGACATCAGAGTTTTCTCGCTAAAAGACATATTTCCCCTCCTTATTTTTCATCATTTAAGTTTAATTAAACTTATGCGGGACGCCCGGAAGGTCGTCCCCTACGAGTTTGTTAGAACCCATTCAATTAAGTTCTTTGGAGTCCGGAACCTTTCTTTCAAGAAAGGTTTTGGTTAATTACAATCTTCGGCGCATCCGTCGCAGGACGAGGAGCTCTCGGGCACAATGCCGTCCTCGTATTCCGCAACCTTTGTCATGATCGCGCATTCAATTCTCTTTTTGAAAAGCTTACAGCCGTATTCGTAAACGCCTGTTATCTTGCCCGTCGCGTGATAAGCGTTCGCCGCGCATCCACCGCTGCAATAGAGCTTCGCCCAGCAATCACGACATTCGGGTCTCGCGTACGCGTTACAGAGCTTGAACTCATCGCGCACGTCTGTGTTCGTAACGCCGTCCCAGAGGTTACCGAGAAGGTACTTCTCGTCGCCTACGAACTGGTGGCAGGGGTAAAGGTCGCCCCAAGGCGTTACTGCCATATATTCCGTTCCCGAGCCGCAGCCCGAAATTCTCTTATAAATACAAGGTCCGTGGCCAAGATCAAGCATATAGTGATAGAACGTAAAGGGCTTGCCCTCGCGTCTGCGCTCGATAAGCTTCTTGGCGAGTATCTCGTATTGCTCGAAAAGAACGGAAAGATCCTCCTCCGTCAAAGCATAAGCGTCCTTGGGATCGCAAACCACGGGCTCCATAGAAAGCTGATCGAAGCCAAGGTCGAGCATATGGAAAATGTCGTTTGTAAAGTCCACGTTATTGTGTGTGAACGTGCCGCGCATATAGTAACCCTTGCCGTCTCTCGCTTCGACGAACTTCTTGAACTTCGGAACTATCATATCATAGCTTCCGCGGCCGTTTACGGTCTTTCTGAGATTATCGTGAACCTCACGGCGACCGTCAAGTGAAAGAACTACGTTATGACATTCGCGGTTAGCAAACTCGATCACGTCGTCGTCAACAAGCACACCGTTTGTAGTAAGCGTAAAGCGGAAGTTCTTGTTGTGTTCCTTCTCGATACTGCGCGCGTACGCAACGATGCCCTTTACGACGTCGAAATTCATAAGCGGCTCGCCGCCGAAAAAGTCCACCTCAAGGTTTCTTCTCGTACCCGAATGCTCAACAAGGTAATCAATAGCGCGCTTACCAACCTCAAGCGACATCACCGCTCTCTCGCCGTTATATTTTCCCTGCGCCGCAAAGCAGTATTCACAGTTGAGGTTGCAGGTGTGGGCGATATGTAAGCAGAGAGCCTTAACTATCGTATTTCTGTTCTTGAAATCAAACGCCTTGTCGGCATAGGTGTCCTTTGTGTAAAGCTTATGCGCGTCGCAAAGAGCCTTTACGTCGTCGAGACATTCGATAATTTCTTCCTCGGTTATCTTCTCGCTCTCGCCGTATTTTTCAAAAATCGTTTTTATAATTTCCTCACGGCTCGTGTTCTCATACATCGCAATAATATCGTATGCAACGTCGTCAACACAGTGAACCGCTCCGCTGAATACGTCTATAACAATATTATATCCGTTCAGCTTGTACTGATGAACCATCTTTATTTTGTCCCCTTGATATCTATATTTATAAATTAAAATTGGCAAAAACATAGCCGTCCGCCCACCGTAAAAGAGAGCAAAACGGCTTAATGTTTATTAGTTGTTTGTCTGCTCGCAGTTCTGGTTAGCAACACCGCAGGATGTCTTGCATGCGGACTGGCAGGAGGTCTGGCATTCGCCGCAACCGCCGTTTACTACGCTCTTTTCAAGATCGCGAGTTTCGAGAGTCTGTATTCTTTTCATTACAAAGTTCCTCCGTTTGTATTTCTTACACTTCATTATAGCATAGAGATAGAAATTTGTCAATAGACGACAAGAATTTTTTGTATCTCAAAGAAGATTTTTATACGCTCCTACAAGGTGATGCGCGCTGACACCCGCGCTGACATAAATGTCCTCGTCAGACGTCTGTATCACAAAGTCATCGTCGGTTGCCACAATATCGTGCTTCACTCCGTCAAGCGAGCCCGCTCTTCTCATAGCCTCCGCGAGCATCATGGAAAATCCGCCCGCCTTTATCTCCTCCTCGCAGAAGACAACTGTCTTCGCGCTTGTGGAATGAAGTATAGCGGCTATCTTCTCTGCTAATTTATCATAAGGCTTCAGCACCTCACAAAGTGCGATACCCGCACGCGTTCCCTGCGCTTTAAGCTCCTCGGTCGCCCTCATTACCTCACGCGCGTATCTGCCGTGAGTCACGTAAAGAACGTCAAGCTGCTCTCCGCCGTCAAAGTCGCACTTAACACCGATGTCGGAATAATCGGCGTCGGACTTATAGAACGCGCGCGCGATATCCTCATTTTCACTTCCGCTCGGGTAACGGATAGCCACAGGAGAGTTATCCGACAATGCCGCCTTTATCGAAGCTTCAAGCCCTCTGTACGTTACGGGCGCGTATATCTTGAAGTCGGGGATATTAGAAAGATATGCCACGTCAAAAATTCCGTGATGGGTAGCGCCGTCGGCCTTATTGAGCCCCGCTCTGTCAATACAGAACACAACGGGAAGCTTCTGGAGCGCTACGTCGTGAATAAGCTGATCGTAGCTTCTCTGCAAAAACGTGGAGTAGACCGCGAATATCGGCTTATATCCGTTGCAGGCAAGTCCCGCCGCAAAGGTTACGGCATGCCCCTCGGCTATTCCAACGTCGAAAAATCTGTCGGGATAGCCTTGCGCAAAGGAGTCAAGTCCCGTGCCCGTGCTCATAGCAGCGGTAATTCCAAGTATCTTCTCGTCATCGCCTGCCAAACGCGTGATTATCTCACCCATTTTGAGCGAAAAGCTATCGCCGCGAGGCAGAAGCTCACCGTCATCGGACAATATCTGCGTATTGGGGGAGACGCCGTGATATTCGCCCGGATATTTTTCTGCAGGCTCGAAGCCCTTGCCCTTTTGAGTCTTGATATGAATTATCACGCTTCCCTCCGCCTTTTTGGCTTCGGTAAGAAGCGCTTCAACGTCGTCGTAATTGTTTCCGTCCACAGGGCCGAGATAGTAAAGACCCATATCCTCAAAGTAGTTACTACCGTAGAAGGAGTTTTTGATCGACTTCTTCATTTTCTTAAAGCCGCGGAGCATGGGCTTACCTATAAGCGGTATTTTCTTCAAGACGTTCGCGGTTACTCGCTTTGCCTTGAAATATCCCTTCTTACTTCGTGTTTTGGCGATATTCGCGGCAAATTTTCCGATATTCTTGGAAATGGACATCTCGTTCTCGTTAAGGATAACGATAAGGCGGAGGGAGCTATCGAGGTTATTGAGCGCCTCGTGAACCATTCCTCCCGTAAACGCTCCGTCACCAAGCAAAACCACCGTGTAGGCGTCAGAGCCCGAAAGCTTGTCCGATACGGCAAAGCCGAGACCCGCCGACAAAGACGTCGAGCTATGACCCGCGCCAAAGCAATCGTATTCACTCTCGCTTCGTTTTGTAAAGCCCGAGATGCCGCCGCCGCGTCGAAGGGTATGGAAATCGTCAAATCTGCCCGTCAGAAGCTTATGGATATAGCTCTGGTGTCCAACGTCGAAAATGATATGATCCCGAGGGCAATCGAAAACTCTGTGCATAGCCACCGAAACCTCGACAACGCCAAGGTTTGACGAAAGATGCCCGCCGTTCTCTCCGACTCTCGTAATAAGACAACGTCTTATCTCGTCGCAAAGCGCAGGGATATCCTCTCTCTTTATCTCCTTGAGATCGTTCGGATCTTTTATTCTATTTAAATACTTATAATCCATCTGTCCCATAATTTTAACTCCAAAGCATTTAAATATAACAAAATGCTACAATATACTCTTTTATAATTGTAACACAAAATTGCGTATTTGTGAAGAGGTTTTTTGAAAAATATTCGCCGAGATACAATAAAGATAAAACAAAAGGAATCGCCTCGCGGCGATTCCTTTTGCACTGAATACTTTTTTACTGAATATTTATAAATTACTTTGCTGCCTTGATAGCTGCCTTTGAACCAACGTAGATCATCTTGCCGGACTGCTTAACAACGAGGTCGATATTCTCGTCCTCTGCTTCTTCCTTAAGCTCTTCCGCATACTTCTCAATGTCGTCCCATTCGTCTGATGCAGCTTCAGCATCCTCAAAGTAGAAAATGATAATGCTTTCGCCATCCTCGTTGACGCCTGTTACTACGCAATCAAGATCGTCGATTCCCAAAACACTAAATCCTGCAAGACTCAATTTGCTGTCAACCTTCTCAGCAACGTAATCGTTCTTCTCGAGCGATTCCAATGCCTTATCGGGATCTGTGTTAGGACCGCCGCAGGAAGCGAGCACTATGCATGCAAGCGCTGCAACCATTGCCAAAGCGATAAGCTTTACAAATGTCTTCTTCATAAAAAATTCTCCTTTGCCTATTGGCTCGTTAGTTCCGAAAATCGCAAAGGCGTCTCGGACTATATATATAATATCATTTTTCTCAATTTTTGTCAAGGCGATTTAGGGGTTGTTCAACATAATTAAGAATTTTTAAGATTTGGATTTTTTAGCATCCGCTTCCTTGTTTTTTGCCGAAATAGCCTTGAAATATCTTGCAATTGAAAGGATAATTACCAAATCAACAAACGCAATAAGAATATAGACGAAGGTATTGCCGATAATCGAATAAAGCGTTCTGTTATTGCGCAGATAGACCTCCTCGGTCACCTGCCCTACCTCGCCCGCTCCGCAAAGGTCCATAACCTCACCCGTGGAGGTGATGACCGCGGAAATGCCGTTATTTGCCGAACGGACAACGTACCTGCCCGTCTCAATTGCGCGGAGTCTTGACTGCGAAAAGTGCATACTCAACGCCGCGGAATCACGGAACCACGCGTCGTTTGTGGATACGACGATAACCTCGGCGCCGTTGCGCACGGAGTCAAGAGCAAGCTCCTCGTAGATCGAGTCAAAGCAAATCAGTCCGCCAAAGTTACCGCTCTGTGTCGGGAACACCACGCTTTCCTTACCCGCTACGATATTATCGGTCTGGGCAAGCTCTGCCAAGGGCGGCGCGATAGCCGTGATCAGCTTTTCCATAGGCAAAAATTCGCCAAAGGGCACGAGATGCTGCTTTGCGTAAATAACCTCCCCGAAGCTTCCGTCTGGATTTACCTGCACGATGGAATTGTAAAGTCCGTCCTCGCTCTCCTCCTCGGCGGACATAAACGTCGAGAACAGAATAGTTACGCCGTTCTCTTTAGCTATTCGCGACATATCCTGCTGCATACCGTAATAATTCTGATAGAATTTATACGGCAGAACCGTCTCGGGCCAAACGACCACCTTCGCTCCTTCTTTTGCGGCTTGAACGGTCAATTCCTCGTAAACGCCTATGGTATATTGGTATTTTTCAAATTGAGTCGAGGTATCGTCGCCCCATTTTTCCTCGTTGGTAACGGAGTCCTGCGCCGCAGTCATTTTTACAGACTCGCAGCCGTCGACTTTCGAGTTAAAATAAAGCATAACGCCGCCGAAGGCAAGCTGAAATATCACGACGCCGATGCATATATACGACGCGAGCTTGGATAGCGGCATCTTCAAGAGCGCGTAGGCGACAAGAAGATTCACGAGAACCAACACGAACGACACGAAATACGAGCCGAACGCCGCCGCGGGCTGAACCACGATGGAATAATCGATCTGACCGAGCGCAAGTCTTCCCCACGGAACCCCCCACCAGCAGAGAGTCTGCGACCATTCCATTACCGTGAACATAGCCGCAAGCAAAAACGGCCGTATAAGCTGACGGTTACGAACAAGAGCTCCGCGCGAAAGCCATGAAAACAAGGGGAAAATTATTGAGGAGATCGCCGCCTGTAAAAGCGCAAGCCCGAAGCACGCGAGAGTTACGACGAACAAGGACGCCGCTCCCGAAAGCCCCGCGAAATCCATCGGGTGCATATAATAAAACCAATGGAAGACCACGACGAAATACGGGAAGAAATACGAAAGTCCCAAAAGGTAGGTCTTTCTTCCCTTTACCGTAATATCATCAGCCAAAAGATAAATGATAATTGCCGTCGGGATGAGGGATATCCACTGCAGGATTCCAAGCGCGGAATACACCAGCGGCAGAGCCATCAGAATTCCGCTTATCGCGGCAATAAGGTATCTGAATTTTAAAAAGATTTTTTTGTTTATAAGCATAGTTTTTTGTTTTCTTATTATTTTTTTGAAATTGATGAGATCTTTTCATATCCGCCGGGGAAATTCTGAACGAACCAGATGTCGCGCGGATCAAGGCTTACCTGCTTTCCGCGAAGATAACCGAGCGCGCCCGAGCCATCCTTGAAATCAAAGATAAGTCTGTAAGAATAAAGCGCCTGATACTTGTATCCGCTATCTCTGTCGTCGCGGTTGATTCCGTATTTGCCGTCACCGAGAAGAGCGTGACCGATATGCGCCATATGCGCTCTTATCTGATGCGTTCTGCCCGTTACGAGCTCGACCTCGATAAGCGTATTTCCTCCCGCAGACACGAGCGAACGGTACTTTGTGATTATATTCTTATACCCCGTCATCTCTCGGTCGGAAATTCTGACCGTGTTATTCTTCGCGTCCTTGCGAAGATAACCGTAAAGTGTATCGCTCACTTTAGGCATCTTTCCGTGTACCGCGCAGATATAGAACTTTCTTATCTCGTCGTTCTTTATCTTCTCGTTCATCTCGCGCAGAGCCGCGGCGTTCTTTGCGGCAATAACGATACCGCCCGTGTTTCTGTCAATACGGTTGCAGAGCGCGGGAGCAAATGACTGCTCGTCGGCGGGGTCGTATTCACCCTTATTGTAAAGATACGCCTGAATATGCATAATAAGCGTATTATCCTTTGCGCTGTCGTCCTCATGGACGAGCACGCCCGGACGCTTATTGCAGAGGATTATATTGTCGTCCTCATACACGATATCAATCTTCGGTTTGATTCGTGACAAGGCGCCCGTGTCCTTCTCGGGAGACGAGAAAAACTCATCTCTTATGAAAAGCTGAATTTCATCGCCCTCGACGAGCATATACTTTTCGTCGGCGCGCTTTCGGTTCACCTTGATTTTTTTAGTTCTTATGTACTTATACATAAGCGACGCGGGAAGACCGCAAACCGCTTTTACAAGGAATTTGTCAAGTCGCTGTCCCGCGTCGTTCTTTTTTATTTTAATTATCTGCACGGCAGATCAGAGCGTTCCGAAAATTCTGTCGCCCGCGTCGCCAAGACCCGGAACGATATATGCCTTATCGTTAAGACACTCGTCAAGCGCCGCTGTGAAGATATCAACGTCAGGGTGGTTGTCCTGAACCTTCTTAACGCCCTCGGGAGCTGCTACGAGACACATAAACTTAATGTTCTTGCAGCCTCTCTTCTTGAGAATGTCAAGCGCGTCGGATGCGGAGCCGCCCGTCGCAAGCATAGGATCAACGAGAATAACTATTCTGTCCTGAATATCTGCGGGAAGCTTACAATAATACTCAACGGGCTCGTGGGTTTCGGGATCTCGGTAAAGTCCGATATGTCCAACCTTCGCAACAGGAACGAGACTCAAAATTCCATCCACCATACCAACGCCTGCGCGCAAGATCGGAACTACCGCGAGCTTCTTGCCCGCAACCATAGCAGCCTTGGTCTTTGTAATGGGAGTTTCGATTATTACGTCCTCAAGAGGAAGATCGCGCGTGATCTCGTAGCCCATAAGCATAGCGATCTCATTTAAGAGCTCGCGGAAATCCTTGGAGCCCGTTTTCTTGTTTCTCATTATAGAAAGCTTGTGAGTAATAAGGGGGTGGTCAACTATATGAAGTGTGCTCATTTTAATTCCTTTCTGCGAGGATATACGACTTTATCCCCACACTAAATCTTTATAAACATATTATACTACTTTTATATACATTTTTCAAGTGCTTTTTTTAATTTATTGACTAATTTGTAAAAGAGCTCGATTTTTTTGCAAATGCCTTTACAAAAACGACATTTCGTGATAAAATTATTATATATCGGAAAATGGAGAGCCTTATGTTACATACAAAGAAAAAAATATCCATAACCACGCTCGGATGCAAGGTAAACCAATACGAATCCGAAGCGATCGCCGAGGGGCTCGAGGCCCGAGGCTTCGAGGTCTGCTCCTTTGAGCGCGCGGATCTCGCTTACGTTATAAATACCTGCACGGTAACTGCCGAGTCCGACAGGAAGGCACGTCAGCTAATTCGCCGCGCCATCAAGAAAAATCCCGACGCATATATTTTAGTCTGCGGCTGCTTTTCGCAGACGAGTCCCGCCGCGGTTGCGAGGATCGAGGGGGTTGACTATATCGCGGGCACGGCAAACAAAATGTCGATAGTTGACAAGCTGTGCGAGCTTGTCGCTCGCGGGGAGAAGAACAAGACCGCAGAGATATGCGTTCCCTCACTTGACAAAGCCGACTTTGAAAAAATGTGCATAAACAAATTCGACAGAACCCGCGCGTACGTAAAAATTCAGGACGGCTGCGAATCGAAATGCACGTACTGCGCTATCCCGAGCGCCCGCGGCCCCGTTCGCTCCAAGGCGTTCTCGGACGTCATCGACGAGGTCAGGCTTCTGACTCTCGGAGGTTGCCGTGAGATAGTCCTTACGGGCATTGAAACGGGCTCATACGGCCGCGATCTTGACGGAGAGGAAAGCCTTGCTTCCCTGCTTTGCGAAATAGACAGGATCGAGGGCATCGGCAGAATTCGTTTGGGATCGCTTGACCCCGCGATCATAAAGCCTAAATTCGTCGAAATGATAAAGCCCCTGCGCTCCCTGACGCATCATTTCCATCTCTCGCTCCAGAGCGGAAGCGACAGAATTCTCGCGTCAATGAAGCGCAAATACAATTCAACCCAGGCTATGCGCGCGATAGAGCTGCTTCGCGAGGCGTTCGACGATCTCCAGATCACGACCGACGTTATCGTAGGCTTCCCCGGTGAGACCGAGGAGGATTTCGCTCTTACCTGCGACTTTGCGAAAAGGGCGGGATTTTTGATGATACACGTATTCCCCTATTCAAAGCGCGAGGGCACGCCCGCCGCGGCTATGAAAAATCAGATAGACGAGCAAACGAAAAAAACGAGAGTTGCGGCTCTTATGGAGCAAAGCGCAAAAATTCGAGGAGAAATACTCGATTCCCTTATGGGAAAGACCTGCGAGGTGCTTTTTGAAACTCACCTCAACGGATATATGTACGGTCATACGCGCGAATTTATCGAGGTAAAGGTGAGATCAGAAGTAAATCTTCACGCGGAAATAAGAAACGTCGTGCTTATCTCCCACGACGGACTTGAATGCACGGGAGAAATTATATAAGGAGCTGATTTTATGTACAATCCCAAAAAGCCCAAAAGAAACGGATATATAACGCCCGCGGACACCTGCGAGGATATCGGACTTATTATGCCGCAGAGTGATCTTTCCGCATATTTCTCTTATTCGGGCACGAAAAAGAAAATATCCTTTGACGAGATATATATTTTAGACAGCCTGTATACAAGCTGTGGCGCTCACGCGATAAAGAGCCTTCGCACCAACGACTCCTTTATCGGCGAATCATGGGGCGACCTTGTTGCCAAGCACGAAAAAATTTACGGAGAGGACGCGCCAATAACGCTTGAGTCCCTGCTCGATACTCCCGACAAGTTTATAGAAAAATTAGCACCGCCCTTTGATCTTACGCGTCAGACGACGCTCGCCTCCCCGCTCTCGCTTTACTGCCGAGGGTGCGCGCGTGACGTAAAGCTCCCGACCTTTAAGCTTGGCGGAGGCAAAGGCTTTGGCGTATATACGAGGATCGACCGCAAGGATCTCCCCGTTCTCGATAGCTCTTATCTTTACGCGCTCCTCCCCGCAAAAAAATTGTCGCGCGAGGAATACGAGGACTCCGCCGTTAAGGTTATATCCCTGGCTGAAAATTCGGGGATCATTTCCCGTCCCACGGTTATAGGAGATCGCGGAATTATCGGAGAGATACTGAAACTTGACCGCGGCGCGGAGATTTACGCCGATCTCTATCCCGCGAATCCCGCTTGCGCGACCTTCGCATCGACTCTGTCGGCATTTGCGGGATGCGGAGCATTCCTCGTTACCGAAAAAAACAAGGAACATATCCGCTCTCTTACGTCCAATTCGGGTCTTGTGGCGATCGAGTGCGCGCGAATCAATTCGGACAACTCCGTAACCGTTATTAAGAGCAAAAGGGTCATCGCAGATCTCGATCTGTATTATTTGAAAAGCACGAACGCGTACGTTCTCCACGACGTTGTTGCCAAATCGAGCGAAGCGGACGACGCCGCGCTCGGCGCTCGGCTCTCCTCTCTCAAAAACGGCGAATCCATCGTTCAAAAGAGAGGGTGCGGAGCATACGAGGACGAAGCGCGCGTGATTTCCTGCGCCTCGTGCGACATAAACGAAAATTCCGTCCACAATGCAATCTACGCCGCCCTTTTACCGATATTCGAGCTTGCGGCAAAGGGTGTTGACAGACGAAGCATTACGGTATCCAAAAGACTCGAGCTTGACTCCGCTCCCGACGCTTCATCTGCCGTGTCCGCCATCACCGCTCTCGGCAGAGCCCAGCTTGAGCTTTCCCTGCGTGGCGAAGGAAACGGCATTTCTCTCAACTCCGAGTCAAGCAGACTTCATATTTTCGCCAAGGGAAATAAGACCGTGGCGCACGCGCCGTCGGATTCGTTCTCGCAAAACGGAAACGGATTATACATTCTCTCGCCCATGCGCGCCGACTCGGGAATTCCGAGCTTTGATAATATAAGAAAGCTTCTGGATTATATTTACGCCATCATCAGAAAGGGCGTTGTCAAGTCCGCAAGGGTATTCGCGGGCACTCCCATAAATGCTGCGATTTCATCTATGAATACGAACGGGATCGAGGCGATCACACGTCCGCTCGACTCCATCGTCCGTCCTCCGCTATACCTCATAGTCGAGGCGACCGAGCAGATCGGCGGTACGCATATCGGTGAAACTCGGGCGCGCGATGCGGCCGCCTTTGAACCCGCTCCGAATGATTTTTACGGCTTTGAAAAATCAAATATCAAAACCCCGACTCCCCACGTTCTGCTTATAAATTACGGCTACCGCGAAGGCGATATCCCGTCTCTGACAAAATCCTTCTCCCGCAGGGGCGCTAAGGTAAAGCTCGTAGACGCGACGCTCGAGAAAAAATGCCTTGATTACCTCGCGGACGTGATACCGCAAGCACATATAATTATTTTCTGCGGCGACGACGAGCTTATCGCAAACGCCTTGTGCGACGCGCGAATTCACGAGGCTCTTGTACGTTACAAGGAGGAGAGAGGGCTTTTGATCGCCTTCGGCAAGGGCGCGATCTCAGCGCTCTCGGATCTTCACTATCTACCCGCGATATATGTTCCCATAAGCAGAATTGAGCTAAATTCCCGCAGCATTGAGCTATATTCTAAAAATATGCCGAGCGCGTACTCATCAAAGAAAATCTCTTACTCGGCAGAATTGCACTCTGATGCTGAGCTTATTTGCGGCGACTGTGACGCCGCGCTCGTTTGCGCAAGCTTGAACGGCGAGATCTTCTCGGACGGACTCGTCTCGGGTGACGGTCTTGCTTTAGGCGTTTACTCACTTTTATGCGACGAAATTATTGAAAGTGCCATAAAATATTATAGTTAATGTAATAAATTTTTTTTAAAAAACCTATTGCATTTTCAAAAAAAGTGTGGTATAATGTATGCAATGTGCGAAAATCTTATGTTTGGACTGTCATTTTTCGTCCCGAAGGTTTGCATAAGATAATAATTTTTTAAGTTTATAGATGCATGAAAAATGCGAGGAGGTGTCAAAATGGCAAAGTGTAGTGTTTGTGGTAAGGGTGTTGTTTTCGGTCAGAACGTTTCTCACTCTAACCGTAAGACAAATAGAAGCTGGAAGCCCAATATCCGTAAGGTAAAGGCAGTAGTTGACGGTACACCCAAGACCGTTGCTGTATGCTCCCGTTGTCTTCGTTCCGGCAAGGTAAACAGAGCTTAATTTAAAAATAGTTCAAACATATAGGGTGTGCCCGCACGGCACACCCTGTAAGTTTTTTCGGAGGATTTATATGTCAACAGCGCTTATAAACTGCAATTTTCCCGATGACGCCAAGGCGATGCTCGCCGCAGACGGAATAAACGCCATTTCCCTGCCCGCGTGGGATGAGCTTGATGCGCCTATGTCCGCTCACCCCGATATGCTGCTCTTTTTGGGCTTTGGACATCTTATATGCCACAGAAATTATTATGACAAAAACAAAAGCTTGATAGATTCTATCGCTCGTGAGAGCAACCTCGGTCTTATTTTGAGCGACGAGGAAATCGGCAAAAAATATCCGCGCGACGCGATCTTCAACGCGTGTATTGTCGGAGACAGACTCATTTGCAACACAAATTTCGTATCAAAGCATATTATTGAGCTTGCCAACAAAAATAACGCGCAAATTATTCACGTAAATCAAGGCTATACCAAATGCTCGACCCTCGTCGTGAGCAACAACGACATCGTCACCGCCGACCGAGGAATTCACAAGGCGGCGCAAAGGAACGGGATCAATTCCCTTTTAATTGGCGCGGGTAACGTTTCCCTTGAGCCCTACGATTACGGCTTTATCGGCGGCGCGACAGGTTTGGCAGAAGGGAAAATTTACTTTTGCGGCGGCCTTGACACTCACCCCGACCGCGAAAAGCTCCTCGAATTCATTTCTCTTTGCGGCAAGAAACGTGTATTTTTGAGCTTTCCCGAGCTTTGCGACACGGGAAGTATACTTTTTATAGAATAAGCGGTTGAGATCTCTATCAACCGCTTGCTTTTTATTTCTTTTTCTTTTTATTTTCCTTGGCTCTCTTATCGTTGATTATTTTCATATGCGTTTCATCAATAAGAGTTACGTTATTCTCTCTCGCCCAATCAACGCATCCGCGAAGAACCATAGGCAAGGTCTTCACACAAACAAATTTCGGTCAAGTCCCTGCTGCAATTTTGAAAAATATATATTTTTAACATAAAAAACATACAATTTTTATTTATATCAACAAAATTGTGTTTTTTTCGAAAAAAGGGTTGACGGAAGACCCCTGCAAATGATAAAATATATAATGGTACAGTTTAAAAATCAAGTAGCTGTGCTTGTAAAATATAAAGGAAAGGTATTCTATGGAATTTTTAGAATTTTGGGGGCAAATGACTGCAAATCCCCTCCTGTTTATCGCGGTTTCACTGACTCTCGGTGTTATTCTGGTAAACGGCTGGACGGACGCGCCTAACGCCATCGCAACCTGCGTTGTAACAAGATGTATGCCTCCGAAGGCGGCAATACTGATGGCGGCGGTATTCAACTTTTTGGGCGTATTCGTAATGACACAGATAAGCAATAAGGTTGCTGTTACGATCACGAGCATGGTTAATTTCGGTGAAAATTCGGGCGAGACCGTCATTATCGTTTTGTGCGCGGCAATGCTTGCTATCGTTATCTGGGCTACTCTCGCTTGGGCATTCGGTATTCCGACGAGTGAAAGCCACGCGCTTATCGCGGGTCTTACGGGCGGCGCTATGGCGCTCAACGGCTTTGAGGCTATCGTATGGAGCGAATGGAGCAAGGTCCTTATCGGTATTGTAATTTCAGTCGTATTGGGCTTCGGCTTTGCTTGGCTTATCGGAAAGCTCGTTACCAAGATCTGCTACAAGATGAACAGACCAAAGACTGAGCCGTTCTTCCGTGGCGCGCAGATCGCGGGCGCGGCGGCTATGGCATTTATGCACGGCGCACAGGACGGTCAGAAATTTATGGGTATTATTTTGCTTTGCGTATTTACCCTGCAGGGCACGGGTGCGGCGGCTGCCGCGTTTACGATCCCCACTTGGCTTATGATAATTTGCTCGCTCGTTATGGGCGCAGGTACTGCTATCGGCGGCAAAAAGATCATCAAGTCGGTTGGTATGGATATGGTTAAGCTCGAAAAGTATCAGGGCTTCTCGGCGGATATAGCGTCATCGCTCTCCCTCGTGTTCTGCTCGGTATTCGGTCTTCCCGTTTCCACAACTCACGTAAAGACAACCTCTATTATGGGTGTCGGCGCGGTAAAGAGAGTTTCGGCAATCAACTTCGGCGTAGTAAAGGAAATGGTTATGACCTGGATCCTTACCTTCCCCGGATGCGGACTTCTCGCTTTCGCTGTAACTAAACTGTTCTTACTTATTTTCAACTAATCGAAAGGAAATATAAAAAATGGCTAAGGGTGATAAATTTTATTTTGATAACTATACGGAGTGTACCGCTCTCGCAAAGAAGGCGGCTGCTTACCTCGTTGAGTGCCTTGAAAATTACGATTCTGACAAGCTTGCGGATATGCTCCAGCAGATGCACAGCATCGAGCACAGCGCCGATATGAAAAAGCACGAAATGAACAGAATGCTTGCGAAAGCGTTCGTAACTCCTATCGACCGCGAGGACCTCGATATGATGAGCCATCAGATCGACAACGTTCTTGACCTTATCGAAGAAGTTATGCAGAAGCTCTACATCTACAACATTACCGAGATCGAGCCCGCTGCTATCGAATACGCAAAGAAGCTCGTTGAAGGCTGCGACCTTCTCGGCGAGATCATGGCAGAGTTTGAGAACTTCAAGAAGTCCAAGAAGATCCACGAGCTTATCATTAAGTGCAACGACATTGAGGAGGAGTGCGACAAGCTTTACCTCTCCACAATGCACGAGCTTACAAAGACCGCTGAAAAGAGCCTCAAGATCTTTGCTTGGCACAACATCTACGACTGCTTCGAGGAATGCGCTGACGCTTGCGAGCACGTAAGTGATTGCGTAGGTTCGATTATAATGAAGAATACTTGATTTTATAGATTAACCGAGGCACCGCATTTTATCGGTGCCTCGGTTGCGTTTTTGACAGCATTTTTGAAAATAAGCACTTGACAAACGAGCAAAAAGATGATATAATGCTTTAGTATGATTTCGAGGTGTAGCGCAGGTGGTAGCGCGCCAGTTTCGGGTACTGGAGGCCGCGAGTTCGAGTCCCGCCACTTCGACCAAAAATATGGGGTAGCCAATCGGCTACCCCATATTTTTGCTTAAATGTAAGAACGATGAACTCCGTCGAGCGAAGCGAGGCTAAACTGCGCTTATAAATCTTTGATTCAAAATAAACCTTGGCGCAGTTTTAAGTTCAGAGTCCCGCCACTTCGACCATTCGACACATTTATTATTACCGAAGCGATGCCATTTTATATAGCGACCAAGCAACAACAGCCCCCTTTCACCTTTGGTGTAGTATCTATTCGTCAAAAAACGACATATAATGTAATGGTGCTTCACCAAAATCTACAAAGGAGGAATTATATGAGCAGACAAAATCCATTTATGAGAAATCCCAATGAGCGTTGTTGCAACGACTGTCAAAACAACTGTAACAATCAGCCGCCTTGCTGTAACGAGCATGATGATTGTCACGATAAAGATAAAAATCCGTGCGTAGTCTGTCCGCCCGGTCCTGTTGGACCACAAGGTCCGCAGGGACCAAGAGGCCCTGCGGGCCCGCAAGGTCCACAAGGTCCACGAGGTCCTATAGGTCCTGAAGGCCCGACCGGTCCGAGAGGCCCTATCGGTCCTCAGGGTCCGACCGGTGAGACAGGAGCTGCAGGTCCTCAGGGTCCTGCAGGTGCAATTGGCCCTCAGGGTCCTGCAGGCACTACGGGCGCTACGGGTCCTCAAGGCCCCACGGGTGCTCAAGGTCCTATCGGTCCACAGGGTCCTATCGGCGCGCAAGGCCCCGCAGGTGACACGGGAGCGCAAGGCCCTCAAGGCCCCGCAGGTGCAATTGGCCCTATTGGTCCACAGGGTCCTATCGGCGCGCAAGGTCCTGCAGGTGATATAGGTCCCGCAGGTCCTCAAGGTCCTGCAGGTGCGGCAGGTCCTACAGGTCCTCAGGGGCCCGTTGGTCCGCAAGGCCCTGCAGGCGACACAGGTCCGCAAGGTCCACAAGGTCCACAAGGTCCCGCAGGCGCAACAGGTCCTGTAGGCCCTCAAGGTCCTGCAGGTGAGATCGGCCCGCAAGGTCATCAAGGTCCTCAGGGACTTCAGGGACTTCCCGGTCCTCAGGGTCCCGAGGGTGATATTGGTCCCGCAGGTCCGCAGGGTCCTCAGGGACTCCAAGGACTTCCCGGCCCTCAAGGACCGCAAGGCGATGTTGGACCTCAAGGTCCCACGGGTCCACAGGGCGCTACGGGCCCCACAGGTCCGCAAGGTCCGATCGGTCCACAAGGTCCTGCAGGTGATATAGGCCCCACGGGTCCGCAAGGTCCGCAAGGCGCAACAGGTCCTATTGGACCTCAAGGTCCTGCAGGCCCACAAGGTCCTGAGGGTGAAACAGGCCCTGCAGGTCCGCAAGGCCCTATAGGCGCTACTGGCGCCACGGGTCCTCAAGGTCCCGTCGGCCCTCAGGGTCCCGTAGGTGATACGGGCGCACAAGGACCGCAAGGAATTCCGGGAGGCGTATTAAGCTATGCCGATTTTTATGCCTTGATGCCGCCCGATAACTCGGCAACGGTTGCTCCCGGCACCGACGTCAGCTTCCCACAGAACGGACCGATAGCAAATTTAAATATCGGACGCCTTGGCCCATCGTCGTTTAATCTCGGACCGATAGGAACCTATCAGATACTGTTCCAGGTCAGCGTTACCGAAGCGGGACAGCTACTCCTGACCTTGAACGGTCAAGATTTAGCATACACCGTCGCAGGCCGCGCTACGGGAACGTCGCAGATCGTTGGAATGGCTATCGTAACTACCACGGTAGTCAACTCGATCCTGACGGTTCGCAATCCTGCAGGCAACGCCGCCGCGCTTACCGTCACGCCTCTTGCGGGAGGAACGCGCCCCGTATCCGCGCATCTTGTGATCACACAGATAGGATAATAATTTTAAACGCAACAGCTGACGAATATTAAAAAACCTATAGCCGAAGGGAGTCGAGCTAGGCTCTCTTCGGCTATAGCGGATAATGTCAGCGTTATAAATATTACATAATCCACCTCCGTATCGGACAAACTAATAAGAGAACACACGGAGGTTATTATGGATATTTTAAAGGTTTTACTCACTTCCCTTTTATCTGTCGCGGCGTTATTTATTATCGCGAAGCTTATGGGCCACAAGCAGGTGGCGCAGCTTGACTTTTTCGATTACATCAGCGGAATTACCATAGGCTCTATCGGCGCGGAGCTTGCCACCGAGCTGGAAGAGCCCTACAAGCCCTTGATCGCGCTTGCAATTTACGGTTGTGTTTCGGTTTTATTAAATTGGATTACGAGTAAATTTCCCCTGACGAGAAAATATATCAACGGAACGCCTTCAATACTGATGAACCAAGGCAAGCTTTACAGAAAGAACCTCAAAAAAGCAAAGCTTGACCTCTCGGAATTCCTGTTACTTTGTCGGGAGCAGGGTTATTTTGATCTCGAGGAAATTCAGGCGGCGATATTCGAGTACAACGGAAAGCTGTCAATTCTGCCACGCGCGGCGAACCGCCCCGCCACACCCGAGGATTTGAAGATCACGGCAAAGGCAACGCACATCGGCGTCGAAGTTATTATGGACGGGCGCGTAATGGGAGAGAATCTTTCCCGCATGGGGCTTGACGAAAAATGGCTTCTTTTGCAATTGAACTCACAAGGCCACAAAGATGCAAAAGAAATATTTCTCGGCATCTACCACAAGGAAGATAACAAGCTGACATTATATCCAAACGAGTAATTTTAGCATATACTGATACCGAAACCAAGTTAGGAGGTATCACTTATGCGAAAACGCAACTGCGGCGAACATCCCGAAATACGCGACTACGGATGCGAGCCGTTTATATTTAATATCAATCACGCAACCAATATGAACGAGAATTTTCGTACGGCGCTCTGGACGGGCACGTATATGCAGCTGACCTTGATGAGCATTCCCGTGTGCGGCGACATCGGCGCGGAAATGCACCACGACGTTGACCAATTTATCCGTGTGGAGAGCGGCAGAGCGAAGGTCTATATGGGCACTTGCCGAAACAACCTGCAAGAGATGGCGTGCGTGGACGGAAATTACGCTATCCTCATTCCCGCGGGCATGTGGCACAACATCGTTAACGTAGGCAACCGTCCCTTGAAGCTCTATTCGCTCTACGCGCCGCCCCAGCACCCCTTTGGCACGGTTCATCGCACGAAAGAGGACGCGAAACACGAGGGGCATTGATTGAGCGCGTAACAATCGTAAATAGAGAGAATTTGTGTGAAAATGAAAAAACGAGGGTTGACCGTTAATTTAGGGCAGCCCTCATTGGTTATTCATTATCAGCATGTCATTCTGTAAACAACCTCATTGAAAAACCGTGCAAATAATTAAATGACGAGAATCAAGCCTTAATATAGTAATTCCCAAAATAACTGTTGTTGCTTATAACAGCTTAAACGCGCTTTTATCAAATTCCAGCAGTCCCTCGTCACGCATCTTGCAAAGCTCGTTTGACATAGCGCTTCTATCCACCGAAAGAAAATCCGCAAGCTGTTGGCGGTTAAACGGAATAATAAACGATGCGCTGTTCTGCCTTTTTGCCTCGTCAGACAGATAGGATATCAGCTTCTCTCTTGTGGAGCGCTTGGAGATATGTCCGAGCTTCTGCACGAGCCTTCTGTTCTTATCCGATATGTCAAAAAAGAGATTTTGAACCACTATGGAATGAAAACGGCAGGCGGAGGAGCAAACGGTTATAATTCTTTTTACATCAAAGAAAATAACCGCGCTATCGCGGGTTGCCACGACGTCGTTAATAAGCGTCCCGCTTTCAGGGGCAATATAGGCTTCGCCAAACATCTCTCCAACGGCAACCCGATTGACAATACTTCGATTGCCCCAATAATCATCTCTTTGAATGTGAAGCTCGCCCTCGACAAGCACCATAATATGATTCAGGCACTCCCCTTGGCTAAATACGTACTCTCCTTTTTTATATTCGTGCAAGCCCGCGTCAAGGCAAGACAGCATCGCGACTATCTCGTCGTCCGATACACCTGCGAATAACCGTGTTTTTTTCAAAATTGGAATATATTTCTTCATAAAGCATCTCTTTCCGTTGTAAAAACAACCGACTTATTTTGTTAATTGTACTATAATAATGGCATAAAGTCAAGAGAGGAGCATAATGATGATACGAAAAATTATTAAAATTGATGAAGAAAAATGCAACGGATGCGGTGCGTGTGCCGCAGCCTGCCACGAAGGCGCTATTGAAATGGTAAACGGCAAAGCAAAGCTT
>CAZMKU010000006.1:0-31123 GCA_964567085.1 uncultured Clostridium sp. | reverse complement strand
GTCTTCGTTGATAGCAGAGGGTGTGACGGTGTCGCCTCCCGCGTTTCCGTTACCCGTATATCCCGTGCTTTCGTTACCCGTATATCCCGTGGAGCTGAGTACTTTAGATTCGTCTTTATCATATAGCATAAATAGAGAGTCAAAATCTTTTACTGCCATTTTCCAACCTCCTTATTTCCATTTCCCCATAGCGTAAACGCCAAGGGGCAGTGTTATACTTGTGTTGTTGCCGTCAAACCTTATAAACGACGGCGCAAATGCGCTCTTGTCGGTTTTTATTCCGCACACCGATATAAGCGCGTCGGTATTTATTTGTAAATATATCTCGGGTGTTTCCTTAAATAAGCCCAAGGGTGGGGAAATGCTTTCTGCGGTCGCGGTAAGCAGTCCCGATATCTCGCTCCACGATGGGAGAGTTATGCTGATACTGCTGTGACATTCCGCCCTGCCGCTCTCCCATCTCTTGTATGTCCAATCTCCGTCCTTGCCCTCAAGATATACCTTGTCGGTCGAGCCGTTACGGGTAAGATTTAATTCGTCTATCAAAACGTTTAGCGCCGATATCAGCTGAATCACCTTGCCCTCGGTCGTCGCCGCGTCAATTCTCGGCTTTCTTAATTTGTGCTCCATTACGCGTCACTTCCTTCCTCAATAGTTTTGCAAATCGAAAATATCTTCGCACCACCCTCGCCGATGATCTTAAGCCGCAGATGGTCGCATCTTTTCGGCCGTATCGGTATAGGGAAGGTTCGCAGGCTTACACCGTCCATAGTAAATAGGTGCTCGTATCCGCCGCTCGAATCATATTCAATGAAGAATGATACTCTCGATCCGATTTCAAGTGACATTCTTACGTCAAGTCGGGAGATGTATTTCTTATCGGGCGAGTCTACGCCTATAAGCCCCGTTACCGCCTCCCATTCAACTCTTAAAGGCTCGGGAACGCCTGCGCCCTTGACACTCTTTATCTGATTGTCGGCGTAGTCGATAAAATAGAGATCGCCGCCGTGATTGCAGAAGTCGGTCGCCTGCGCGTCGTCCTCCCTGTGCCACATTCCCTTTTGGGCGTCGTATACGAAAAGATGCCATAGGTTATTCGAATCGCGCATGGAAATATAGTATTTGTTACCGAGAAAGCCCCCTGACGCATCGAAATAAGCTTCCTCCCCCAGAGGAGAGGATATTTCGACGGGAAGTGAGCCGTCGTAAACGCAAACGGCGCCCCGGGATTTGTAATATAGCGCCTCGTTCATAATAGTGAGGCTCTTGTGCGAGCCCGACTGTACTCCTCGGCATGCCGTGGTCTGTATTTGAAAATTCGCGGGATAGTCTCCGTATACCTCGTGCATGCCGTTTTCTTTGAAGAATATCGGTCTGCCAAGATACGTTGCTGCCCCTGTGAACGGTCCGTCTGTTCCTATTGCCACCGCATAAGAGTCGGTGCTTACTCCTTCAAAGCAGTACCAGCTCGAAAAATCACCAAGCGCCGACGCGTATATTTCATTAACCATTTCGCCCGAGTTGTTAAGTCCGTACCTGCAGCCCCATAGCCTGTTGTTTGCCTCAATAACGAAGTCCATCAGCGGAAGCTTTTCGCGAACGGTAAAGCTGTAAGCCTCCCCCTGGGCTGCGGGGAACTGCCATGATCCTGTTATGCATTTTAAATATAGGCTGTGCTCGGTTGACTTTACGACCGTGTGTGTGCCGTAAAGCGCGTCAATGCCCTCGGCATCGTTGGTGGATCCCCATATGTTTCCGTCCGTCAATTCGACCGGTATGCCTGCGGAAAATTGCGGCATTGAGCTGTAAAGTATAGCTATTTCCACGTAATATTCAAACACGGACCACATTGTACCTATGGACGCTCCATTAAGGCAGCATACCTGCCACGGAGTGGTTGAGGTGTTTATCCAGATCGTTTTATCCTTCACCGAAGGAAAGTCTTCAGGCATCTCGGTTGGGTAGAAGCTGCCCGGGCTGAAAAAAACGTAATAGCCGTTGTCCTCGTTCAGTCGGTTAAATTCTGTATCTACAAGATAAATATTTAAGTTATTAATAGCTTCATAACCGAAGCCCATTGGAATCGTGTCATAGATCCCCGTGATCTTTTCTATATTTCCTCGGTCCGTTGTATCGTGTGTGTTTAGATACTTCTTATCAGGAAAGATAAGAATATACGCGCCCATTGACACGAGCTTTTTCTCTACGTCCGTAAGCCCCATATCTATCCTCTTGTCGCCTATAACGATATACGAGCCGTCCACGTAGCACAGCTCTTCCTTTGCGATCATCCCCTGCGGATTTTCGGGGACGGCATATATTCCGCGTTTTTTCCTGGGGGACAGAACGGGATAATCCGAGGACGAAAGATTTTTCATATCGTAGAATTCCCCCTCGCCTATGCGTAGGTTGTGATTGTAGCCGCCGAAGGTGCTTATCATCTCGCGTGACGTCGGCAGCTCGTTAAGAATTGGAAGCTGCATAGTGTCCTCCTTAGAAAATAAATCTTTTGTGTTTATGTAAAGGTGTGTGTTTTTCGTTGTAATATCGCGCGTAGTCCATATAAGCCGTGTTATATGCGGATGCGCTGTTGTTGTATTTGTTATATTCGCCGTTATAATAGTCTATCCTTGCTTCGAGCCAGCGAATATAAACCTCGTCGTAGGGAGCGGGGACGAGCAGAGCGGTGTTAAGCTCGGTATTATCGTTATAGCCCTCGAATACGACGTTATCGCCACCCTCGTGAGTGTCAATGATTTCGGTTCTTATAGTGCCGTCAAGGGTGGATAACCACTTGATCTTATCGGACTGTGAATAGCCGTTGGGCTTCACGGCGTCTATCCTGTGAATAGCTTCAAGTATTGTCATTTTGCCTCCTATTTACCAAATGGGGAGAAAGCCTCTCCCCATTTAGTTGTTTTTGATAAATTAAGATTCAAGGGGCTTTGATGCCTTGCCCTTCAGGTCCTCGATATTCTTATCCTGAACCTCGCGAGCGCGGCGCGCGCGCTCATATTCCGCCTTTACGTAGGGCGGCACCTTGCTCGTCTTGCCCTTGGGAAGAACGAAATTCTTGCCGTTGATGCTTATAAATTCGTTGGGGTCGTCGTTCGCGTAGCCCTTCTCAACGAAAAGATCAACGTAATCCTTTTTGGTTGTAGTTGCCATAATAGCCTCCTGTTAGTTGTTTTTTATAGGAGCAGAGCGAATCACTCCGCCCCTATTGAATTAGTTCGCTTCGTCGATAGCAGAGTAAGAGGAGCAGCTCATAACTCTGAGCACTCTCTCGGGGTAGAGAACCGTCGCGCCGTTGGTTTCGAGCTTGTAGCCAACCGTCGAGAACTGGTTGAGAGGACCGCCTACCTGGGATTTGTCCTTAACGATCATCTCAAGAGCGCCGCTCTCGGGGTCGATGATACCGAAGGCATCCTTGCCGAGGAAGAAGGTTGCGTATGTAACCGTGCCCGCCTTGTTGGCGTAATCACCGTCAAGAATGTGAGCGAAGGTATTTTCGATAAAGCAGCAGCCGTGAAGCTCGCCGATCTCGCCGTTGTAGATCTCGCGCGTGCCCGCATACTTGTGCGCTTCGATCCACGCGTCGTCGTTGCGAAGGTCGAACGCGACCGAGGGATGAATTACTGCGTAATACTTGCCGTTGATCGTGGGAACTCTGTCCTTCTTCATCTTGGTTACGGCTTTTGCGACCATCTTGGGAGTGAGCTTGCACATAATAGTGTCGCTCGCCTCCATCTCTGCGGGCGATACGGGAGTAGCGCCTGTAACCTCGCCGGTCGCAAGGGTGATATTGTCGCAGTAGAGTACGTTCATATTTGTGAGAAGCGCGTCGCGAATGAGAGTTTCCTGCGTTTCCGCCGCGGATGCGCCCATTTCCTCGGTTGCGCCGAGAATAACGTCGTCGTAAGCGTGGAATTCGAGCTTGTCCGAGATGGCAGCGTACGTACCGTACTGCTCGATGTGTCCCATCTTGGAGCTCATACCGAACTTCTGACCCGTGGGAATAACGCCCTCCTCAAGCTTCGAAGCCTTTGCGAAGGTGTTCCATTTTCTCCATTCGACTGATGTGCCGCGATTTGCGGGAAGCGCCTGCTTCTTACCGAACTGAGCGAAGAACATTTCGATTCTTGCGTTTTCGAGAAGCTCGGTATCATAGAATACTTTAAGCTCGCCGCTAAGCGTGCCGTCGGCGGCGCTTGTGCCGTCGTACGCGTTTACGGTGCCTGCGGATGTGTTGACTGCTGTGCCTGCATCAGCGAAAAGCTGAAGATTAAGAATAAAAGTTTTCATTTTTGATTTCTCCTTCATAAAATATTTTTGTGTTTTTTGATGAGGAGAAAAGTAGCCGTTTACTGTCCGGGATACAATTTCTCCCCTCGCGCGGCGGCGGATCTGATGCGCTGCTTAAGAGCTTCTCTCTCTTCCTTGCTCGCGTTGCGATAGTTGAATGTTGTCACGGAAGGCGCCTGGCTTTGTGTGCCTGCTTCGTCGGGGCGTCTGCTGCCTGACTGAATAGCGTTGGAGATCTTTTGCGCCGTCTTTTGCGCTACTACCTGCATAGCGGCGGAATCTATCTCCTTTCTATGAACGGCGCGGTAAGCGTCCTCCACGCTCATAATGCCGTTTCCGGGCGCGGTCATGCGTCTGAAAGCGGGATTTTGAAGCTCGTGGCGAAGGTCGAAGGAAGGGAATATCTTTTTGAGCTCTCGGCCTTGGCTTTCAAGCTTTTCCATGTGCTGAGCATAGGCTTGCTCGCGAAGAGTTCTATCTGCCCGAATCTTGTCCCTTGCGTCTTTTCTTTCCTGCTGGTCGATCTTCATAGCGGTTTCAACGGGAACGCCCATCTCAAGCGCTTTTTCCTCGTAATAGGAGTGATCGTCGCCTATGGCCTTGGCAAGCGCATCGTAGTCCATATTTGCGGGATCAAGCTTGTGCTTTCTCGCAAGCAGCTCCAGAGCAGGAGTAAGCTTGGTCAATGCGTCCTCAGCCTTCTTTGAATTCTTGAGTCTTGCCTGAACCGTAGCCTGCATTTCCTTGTTGTACTCGGGATCGGCCATGATCTCAGCCCAGCTCATTCGCTTCGTTTCGGTTTTGCTTTCTTCCGTGGGGCTATCATTAGCAGGAGCGGTCTGCTCGTTCGGTTCATTGGCCTTCTGCGTTGCAGGAGCAGCTTGCGCCACTCGTTGCGGCATCCTTGAGGCTACCTTACTCGCTCTTTTGCGAATCTTGTCCTCGGGAACGCCCAATTCCCTCAGTCTCTGCTCGGCGGCAGCAGTCGCGTTTTCGCCCGTTGCGGCTGTATTTCCTTCTCCGCCCGATGCGGCGCCCGAGCCCGTGCCGGTACCTGCGGATGCTCCTGAGCCTCCCGCGCCGTCTGCGAATAACTGAAGGTTAAGCCATTTTTCATTTAACATTGAGTAAATCCTCCGATAATAAATCTGCCGATAAGGTCGGCGAGGCCTATATAAATAAGTGCAGAGTGCAGAATGCGGAGTGCAGAGTTGTAGGGGGCTTGCTCCCGCCGACCCGCAAGTGCAGAGTGCAGAATTATATACTTAATTAAGAGATATGCCCTCGATCTCCGCGCGCTTTTCGAGACAGTAGAGGTATTTGTCCATAACGGACTTCTGCTCGTGAAGAATGTAAATAGGGCAGGTGGGAGTAAATTCAAGCGTACGCGCGTCCGCCTTGACGAGCATGGCGTGAAGCTTGTCGCGACGTATCTTCGTCTGGTGGTATTCCGCCTTGAAGCGTTCCCTGTAATCGTCGCTCTGCATCATTTCGATAGTGTCCTTGAGTTCCATTTTTTGTGTTACCTTTCTGTGTTTTTATTCTCTTATCTCAAACGAGATATTTTTGGGATAATCGTGCGCGAGAAGCTCGAAGCCTGCGCACACCGTATCAAACGCAAGCGTCACGGAGGTTTTGTATTTCTTCGGCGCGTTGCAGTATATGAAGGCTTGTCCGTCGCCCAGCTTAACGGTGGGGCACTTGGTCTGCCTTGCCGCTTCCATATTTCTTACGAATGCGGCGAGCGTGTAAACGAGTATAGACACCGATGCGCATACGAGATCGTGCCCGACTTCTCCGCTTTGAGCGTGACCGTTAACTATAACTCTGTTTTCATTTCTGTAATAAGTGATAGTAATCATCTGAAAACCTCCGTGTTATTTCGCACCGTCAGGCTGTGATGCTGCCTGCGCTCTTTCGCGGGCGTTTGTAACCGTCCCGTGTTCTTTCTTAGGCATACCTGCAATATTGTCGCCTTGTAAAAGCTTCGTGCTGACGCCGCCATTTGATACGCCGCCGCCCTGTCCTGCGGTCTGCATAAGATCCTGATATATCTGCTGCGTCATTTGCGGCGCGGCAACCCCCGAAAACTTCAGAGCCATCTGCATGTACTGAATAAGCTTCTGCATTATGGTGCCGTTCTGCGATACCTTCTGAATGATGCCATCCTTACCGTCAAATTCCATAAGATCCAGACACATGAGCGCCTGGTCGGTCATTTGGGGATTGAAGAAGCCCATCTTGAAGAACTGAAGGGCGAGCTCGTTCTGCGTGACCTTCGTGTACACGTTCTTTTTCTGCGCCGATACCTTTATATCGAATACAGGTAAGCGGAAGCCCATATCCTGCCCAAAATCGTTGCCCTGGGACTGTTGCTTTATACCCTGATTGGTGTAGCTTACGTACTGCTCCGCGCCGTATTGACCGAGAATGCGGAACTGACGCGGCATATCGTAGAATTGGCGTATAAGCTCAATGCAAAGCTCCACGATCTCTCCGTACGCCCTGTATGAGCTCTTGGTGCTGTCACGCGAGCCCTTGCCGCTCGCCTCCTGGAGCGCCGCGATAGCTGAAGCCGCGGTAACACCCGAGCTTACGCTTCCCGTGCTCGTTTCGGTGTTTCCGCTCGTCTCTCGAAGCTCCTGAATAGTGAGATTGAGCAAATTTATGTAGTTGCCGTCAAGCGTGGAGTGCGTCACGGGCTTGAGCGCGTTGTCGTCTACGCTGCCCTCCACGTCAATAATAGGGTTGGAGAGGTCGAGGAACTGCTCTACGTTGATGCCTGACCCCTTGCGCTTGAAATATCTGGGGATAGCCCCGGCCTGAGCGTTCTTAACAAAGCTCGTTTTAAAGAGGTCGATCTCGGTTTGAGGGTTGCGGCAAATGTCTACGAAGCCGTAGCCGCAGGGAGAGCCTTCGATAGGGAAAAGGGAATCGAATACGTACGGATATTTTCCGTGATCGTATAGTCCTGTTACCGCCATAGGCGGCTTCTCCTGTCCCGTCATAGGATCTATGATAGCCTGCGTTTCGTTTTCCGTCGCGTAAAGAACAACGTCGTTTACGTACTTGATATATTGGAGCGTGTCCTTGCCTTGTACGAGCTTGTGATAGTATACCTCGATGACGGTTATCTTGTTCTCCGTGTCCACGTGGTCGTCGTAAAGGAATTTTGTGCTCATAAAGGACGAGCCCTTAAGGCCGCCCTTAAGCTGCTCGGGATATCTCTGCTCAAGAAGGTCCTTGTCGCAAAGCTCCGTGTGGAAGATATAGCGGCTTTTCTGAATATCCTTCTTGCCCGGCTCCCAATAGAGATTGAGAAGATTAACACACTCAATGCCGATGTCTCCAAGGCCGTGAAGCTTGTTTTTATCCCAAACTACCTTGTAAACACCTGTGCCGGTCTTCATCTTCTGCCACATGGCATCGTCGTATGAACTTTCGAACTTGTTCTGCTCGAGCACACAGGGGATTATAGCCGAAAGCATCCGCGCCTCGCCTCTGTCACTTTCTTCTCTCGGGAGGACGTTGGGCTCAGGGTAAGCCTCCATAGCGTCCGCGTGCTTTGAAACTATAACGTTGTGAAGCCAGCCCGAAACACTCTTAAAGCCGCCGTCCTTGCCGATATTGGTGGTCTTTTGCTCCTCCATCGTGTTGCGAAGCTTCCACCAGTTCTCGGAAGCAACGATTCTTTGTTCGGTTCGCGCCTTGCCTGCCTTGTACCTCTGCAGTATTCGGGTAAGCTCCTTTAATTGCTCGGGGCCTATGGGCGCGACGGTCTGCTGTGGGCTCGACTCCTTCATAGGAGCGGTTATAGCCTCTCCGTTGCTTTGTATATCTTTTTTCTTAAAAAAAGGCAGCGCCATATTTTTATGTTCTCCTTTAGTAATTGTTTGTAAATTGATTGAGCGGGTCGGATATGATGGCCTTGCGCTCTATGGGGATGATGGGCGATATTGGCCGCGACATACACATATAGCGGACCTCGTCAGGGCAATGATCCTCAAGCTTTGTGTTCAGATCCTCGGGGTTTGTCTGCGAGTACATCATCAGAGGGAAGGTTCGTATAAACGCGCGGCAGTTGTTGAATACGTACATTCTCGGATATCCGTTCTCGTCGAATTGGAACCTGTAATGTACCTGCATCCATCCGGCTATGCGCTCATTGTCTCCGGGAGAAAAATATATGCCGTATTTTTCGGCCGTTTCCGCTACGCTTTCCCCTCGCGAGCCGTCCCATATAGCAGGGTCGGCAACACTGTCAACTATGCGCCGTCCCTTTAACCATGGATGAGTCCTCTCAAGCTCGCTTATTCTCTTGAATTGTTCGTCGGGAGTCCACTTAACGCCCTCGTCGGGTGTTTCTGTACAACCGTACATTTCCATAATGCGATATAATATACCGTCATAGTCTACCGCCCAATATCCAAGAGAAAAGGGCTTGTTGTAGCCGAAGTCGTAAGAGCGCATTATATTCCAGCCGCGAGGGATCTCGAACGGTTCTATAACGTGTGTGAATTTGCGCCGCGCTAAAGCCTCCTCCGGCGTTATACCGGCCTTTGCGCAAAGCTCTATATCGGGCGTCTCGCGGAAGTCCTCGAAGAATTGCCCCTCGAAGATATCCCACCGTCCGTATAGCCACGCATCACGCAGTTTAGGCGGCAAGGCTTCGAGCTGCTTTATGTAATCGGGCTGCGACGCCATTAACGCCTTGTTATCGGTTACAAGCGATTGAATAAAAGTGTAGTCCGCGGGATTTTCTCCCGCCTCGTATTTTTTGTCGATGAAAAGACGCTTGAAATAACCGTGCGAGGCTCCCCCGGGGTTGCAGGTGTAGTAAACTCTCTTTGGAAAACTGTTTACACCACGGATGCAGGCAATGATCTTTCTTATCCAAGCTTCTTGGAGCTGTGTCGCTTCGTCAAGGAAAATAACGTCATACTCTGCGCCTTGATATTGAAGCAGGTCGTTGTCGTTGTTGCAGTAGCCGAAATTGATGGTACTGCCGTTATAAAACTTAAATACCTTCTCTGTCTTGTTGTATCTCGCCAGCTTTTCAGGGAGCTCGTCCTGAAGCGGCGTAATGTGGTTGTTAATGAGCTCTTTATATGTGCGGCGTATTATAAGCGTTTTAATGCCTTGGTAGCGAAGGCAAAGCCGTTTAGCTTTGTCCCGCACAACCCAGGACTTTCCGCCGCCTCGCGCTCCTCCAAAGCCGACGTGCTTGGTATTGGCCTCAAGAAAGCGCACTTGTTTTTCATTCGGTGCGCCAAGTGTGAGTGTGATCTTACTCATTCCACGCCTCCTCTCCTGCGCTGAAGGTTACCTCTATCTCGGTAATACCGCCGTCATCAACCCTCTCTGCATCCTTGAGAAGCTTCTTGATCCTTGCGTCCTGCTCTTTAATATCAGCATCGGACTTAATGCCTTTGCATTCCTTGAGATATTTGAGCGCAGTAGCCATATCCTTGATGCTGCTGATCTGCCATACGGGCGTTTTGTCTATAACCTCCTCCGCGCGATCGAAGAGCTTGTCTACAAGGCGAAAATATTTATCGTCGATTTTGGCGCTTTTGTCGCTGACAGAATTTACTATTTTTGACTCTGTCTTGGCTTTGACCTGACCTTGTAAGGCTACCCACCTTTCTCTCGTGGCGCGCGCCTGTAGTTTACTTCTCGATATTCCATATTTTTCGGCAAGCTTTCTGTAGCTCGTTCCGCCTGCTATATACTCTGCTTTTATCTTGTTCCAATCCAACAGAAAGCCTCCTTTCGTGCTTCTGTCTTTATCATACTAAAAAAGGGCAGGGCAATGTAACACCCCTATATAAATGCAAAAGGGAAGCCGAAGCCTCCCTTGTATTATTTTTTATTCAGTTCATTTATATAGCCTTGCAGTATGCCGTCAAACGTGTTTAAATTGACGTATGGATATCCTTAGTTTCCTGATCAAGACCTATATCTACCTCCGATAACTCGGAAGCTTGTCTTCCGGCACAAACTCGATTTTGATATTTGTAAACGGTGAACACTCTAAATCGTCAGTATCACGGTACGCCTCAAGCGACTCTTTTCTTGAAACCGCTCTCGATTTATCGTTATACCACTCCTCATGATCTCGTCCGTTCCACCTAACCGTGAGCTTGTATTTGCCCTTTTGCTTTTTATTCACTGTCACCCCTCCTCAAACAACGGATGCGTTCCGTTCATCATCATTCGTTCATCATCGGACATCTGATAGCCGATCGAGCAGAGCCACGTGTAAAGCAGTTCCATCTGTTTGTTTGGACTGTACTTCGGATATTCTCCCTTGTATGTAGAATGGAATATCTGGCCCGCAGTGTCGCCGAAGGAAAGATATATAATACCAACCGCAGCTCGGCGCCTGTTCCCGGCATAAGCGTCCCTTATTGCCTTCAGGCGATTCGCGGCACTGTAATCGCTATCGTCAAACTCCGCTCCGCAAATTTCCTTGTAAATCTCAGCCTCGTTAATGTGCGAATTATATGAATACTGCTCCGCAAGACACGCCAGAACCGCTCCGTCGAGCATTTTATCGGTAAGATCTACGGTGAATCGGAACTTCTTTATAAACTCGCGGCGCAGCTTGTATGCCTCCGAGCACAGTTCCTTCAAAGCCGCATGAGCGCCCTCGATCCTCTTTTCCTTCTCTATCTCCTCTTTGGATCTCTTCACAGGCTTCGCCTTGGGGGCCTGCACGTACATCCTCACAAGATCCCAGCCCTCGTCAAGATAATAGTAAAGCTTCTTATCCTTGTACTTTTCAGGAATCTCAAAAGCCTTCTCAAACTCCGAAATCTTTGCCTCGAGGATAGATATGTATTTGCCGCCGTAGGTTTCGGAATAGTGGATTTTGTTTGCGTGGATCTGCTTTATCGCGAACTGTACAAGCGGCATCGCCTTCGCGATCTTCTGCTTTTTGATCTGCGACGAAACCCTCATATCAAAGTTATTTGTGCCGATATCTCGGAGGAGCTCGTTACGCTTTCCAAGATCCTCAACCTGCGCCAAGCGGTCGAAGTCGTCAAGACTCAGCTGTCGACCCGATACCTCCTTGAGCACGTCCTGGTCGAGCTCCGCCATCTTGAGGCGGCGCTTTACCGTCTTCTTGGAGAACCCCGTCTTCTCGGCGATACTCTCAACGCTCTCGCCGAAGTTTATCATCATCTGAAAACCCTGCGCCTGCTCAAACGGTGTAAGATCCACGCGCTGCATATTTTCAAGCAGCATCGTTGATAGCTGCTCCGCATACGGCATATCAGATATAACGCACGGCAAAACCTCAAGGCCCGCAGCCTTGGACGCTTCCAGGCGTCGGTTTCCTATAACAACGTGATATACGCCCACGCCGCCCTGCTCCTTTGCCGGCACGACGGTGAGATTCTGAAGAACTCCGCGCGCCTTAATGCTCTCGGTAAGCTCCGAGAGATCTCCGAGATCCTTTCTCGGATTGTCCGGGTGATGCACAAGCAACCCGATCGGTATTTCAATTATGCCCTCAGAGGGCTTGTCCGTGTAAATAAATTCTGTCATACTTTTTTACCTCTCTTGTTTTTGGTCTTTCTCTTTATCAGCCGCCTTCCACGTGTGATACAACGCCCACGCGACGGGATCATCTACGTATTTAAGCTCACACGCCCGCTTGTACTTTTCCTCAAGCAAAGCCTTCGCCTTCTTTAGTGTCATTTTTATTCTCCTTCGTCATTTTTTTGTTTGCTCCTCGCCCGCAATAGCCCTGTATAGCGGGCATTTCAAATATCCAAAGATGCTGTGACACCGTCGTTCCGCGTGCCCCTCCTTCAGCTCTTGAGTAGCAAATGCAAGGTGTGTATAACAGCCCTCTACAACTCCTGAGCAATGAATTCTCTTCGCATCCTGGCTGACGTAAAAAGGGCACTTCGCATATTTGTCTTTGAAGTTTGACATATTCGCCCTCCTATTTTTCTCCGTTTTTTTCACTATCTGCCATTTGTTCAAAGATTTTTTCGGTTCGTGCGATCGCCGCTTCCCAGAATGCGTCCGATTGAAAGGACGAGGGATTGCTTTTTTGCGGGGATTCTGCGGTAGGGACTACTGTTCGCCCCCACCTTCCGTCCTTCTTAGCCATATCGGCAATTGCTCTGTAATGCTTCTTGGTGTATCTTCTGCCGCTTCTCTCACATTTGGCAACGACGTCAGCATAATACTTGAAGTATTCCTCGCCGATATTATTAATTAAATCCGCGGCCTCCGCGTCGGTAAGCTTAACCGCATCCTTGTCGTATAGCTCGTCAGCGAGAGCAGAGGAGGCGAAGCCGACTGAGGAGCAAATATCTTCTTCTCTTTTAGAGAAACTATCTGTATAGATAGTTTCTTCTTCTTTCTTCTCTCTTCTTTCTTGCTTGCACTTTGCTTCGGTTTTGCTTGCGCTTTGCTTACGGTTTGCTTCATCTTTGCTTGTGGAAACGGCCCCGCCTAAAGCTCCGGCTCTTGATCGATTCCGACCATTGTCAATTGCAGGTTTCATAAGGGAAAACGCGGTATAAGCCGTGGCAGAAAGCCCGCCCGGTTCTTCTTCGTATAGCGCATAAGCGCAAATAGCAAGGATTATATCAGCTTGATCCTTCTTGCTTAGCCGTTGAATTGAATCGTAAAAATTTTTATAAAACGTGAAATGATTTCGTATCATTTTTGAAAAATCACCTCGCAGGGTGCTTCGGTTTTGCTTGCACTTTGCTTACGGTTTGCTTGCATCATAAATCCTCCTATTTTTCGCACGCGGTAACCTTTATTCCGGGCGGTACCGCTTTTTTTACTTTGGCTATAAATTCATATTCTCGGCTCATCGCATCCGATAGGTGCAGAAGGTGTATTTCTCGGCAGTCCCCAAGGTCGAGAGAACGGAGATAATCACAAAGAGTGCCTATCTCCATATGTGTTTTCGTAATGCGGTTCTTTGTTTTCTCAGGGAGCTTTTCACTTCTGTCGAGTACGTTCTTGTCAAAATTCGCCTCGATAGCCAATATGTTAAGCCCCGGGAATTGATACCGTAAATTGACCGTATCCGTGGCGAATGCAAGCACGTCGCCGTCTACGCGGCTTTTTATAAGAAACCCAAGAGGCTCTTTTGCATCGTGGAAGACCTCAAAGGGAATAATATCAAGGCTTCCTACGTTGAATTGCTCCATAGCCTCGATAATTTGCGCGTGAGGCGCGTCAATGGCCTCGGCGGTCCCGAGGCTCATATAGACGTCCATTCCGCGTTCAATGAGATTCTGAACGCTCTTGGCGTGGTCCTTGTGCTCGTGACTGACCAAACACGCCTTGAACTCTGAGAGCGAGAAGCCCGAGAGCTTCTGTAAATTTTTATATGGGATCCCACACTCAATAAGAATGTGGGTGTCCCCATCGCTCACCGTGTATGCGTTCCCGTGTGAGCTTGATGCAAGAGATCTGAACTTCATATCGGACAATTCACCTCCGGCGCAGGCTCGTCCTTGATCTCGATGACCGTCGCGGGCGCGTGATTTTGCTGATATTGACTTGACTTTTTGATCTTATCCTGTATCCATTCAGGCAACGCCTTGAAGACCTCGTCGTCCCAGGCGTCAATATCCCACTTAATAGGTGGTGTTGCGCTCGGAGGAACCGAGAAGCCGCGAGGCAGCGGCATGAGGTTGTCTACGTTCGCATATTCCTTCGTGTCGTTAAGCACTACGTTGAGCTGACAAGGCTTTCCGATCATCTCGAAGAGGTCAAGCTCCCCAAATTCGTCGTCGCCGTAGGTCTTGCCGTTCCAGGATTCGAGGAACTTGCGTAAATTTCCTTTGCTCGAAGAGGAGATCGTAAATTCCTTTGAAAGCTGGCGGGGCTTCTGCTCGCCGTCAATTTCAATCGTTTCCCCGACAAGCTCCCATATGTAGAGGCCCTTGTTGCCATAATTCTTGAACGTTTCATTGTATTGCTCGCCAAGGTCAACGAACCCTATGCATATAGCCATATATACTCCGGGCTCTACGGGCGGTGTCTTTGGCTTTGCTCTGTCTTTTATTTTCATACTGTTTCAACCCTCAATTCCTTGTCATTTTCCGATACGATAAGGCGTATCACCTGGCTTTGCGAGGGCTCAAGCGCCGTTACGCTCTCCGCGTTATCAACAAATAAGGGCACCGATACCCCGTATATCATTGAAAGAGTGTTTATAATGTCAAGACCTACGTTTATTCTCGCGCCGCTATTGAGATTTATGTACGGAACGCCGTCGCAAACGACGTCGCAGCGGTCCTCAAGCCCTCCGTTCGCCTGCTCTCTGAACAGTCGGAAGCGCGCAATACGGAAAAGACTGTTTATGCTGTCCTCAACAAACTGTGTCTTGTATCTTGAAAATTCATCGATCAAGAAGAGCTGGCCGTCAATTGCCTCAAGCTGCTCCGCCGCGCGTCGCGCATCCTCCTTAAGCTGCTCGATCCTTGAGTGCGAATACTCAATTAAGGACTCTCGCCCGAGAAGCGCGCGCTTTGATGCAAGGTCATTGTTTATGGAGCGAAGCTTGTCCTGAAGACCGTAGCGAATATCTGATGAGCTCGTCATCATATCGGCAAGCTCGCTTGACAGGGCCGCGATCTCGTGATCAAGCTCACACTTTTTGTCTTCGTAGTCGCAAAGGTCGAGGATCGGAACGGCGTTTTCCTCTGCCGTCTTGATCTGCGCCTTTATAGCGGTTATTTCCTTGTCCAAATTCTCTATCTCCTCGCGAAGCTCGGCGATGCGCTCCTCGGTCTGACCTCTTGCGCCTTTTCTGGCGTTAGCCGTCTGCTCGATATCGCGGAGCCTTTGCGCCTTTTGCGCTTCAAAGCGTTCCTCTGCCGCCTTGAGCTGCGGCGCGGGAAGACTTTGATTGCAGGTGGGGCAGACACCGCCCGTAAATCTCTCCGCGTTTACCGAGATCCATCTCTCTCTGCTTGCCGCAATATCGCGGTCGCAAGCGGCGATCTGCCCGGCATACATCGTGATGCGGCTCTCCTTCTGAGCTTTTGTGAGAGAAAGTTCCGTCATTTTTGAGCGAAGCGCGCCGACGTCGACTGTGTTCGAGGTCTGAGATGCCCTGTAAGCCTTGTTTTCAGCCTCCAGAACGTCGAGATGCGCCTGAGCCTCACGAATCCCCGCCTTTATCTTTTCGGCGGCTCCTTCGCGTTCTACGGCGAGTATATCGCCCCGTATCGACTCAGCCTCTGCGGATAGCGCGTCGATCTCGCGTCTTATCTCGCCAAAATCAATCTCGCTGACGTCAGCTATCGTCTTCTCGCATTCGCTGATTCGCGCGGGAATATCTTCTCTCGTCCCCACGTGGCCTCTCTTTTCCGCTAAAAGCTTCTTTTTGTAGTCCTCAAGCGAAAGCTTTCCCATTGCCGCGAGCAGGGAAGAGAAGCGCTCGTCCCCCGACATGATCTCCGTGTCGGATGCAATCCCTGCCGCCATGAAAAGTATATTTCGGCGCTCCTGCCAGCTGATGCCGTCGGCGAAGTGGCTTACGCTTGTTAAAAGCTTGAAGGTGTTCTCGTCTACGATCTCGTCAATTTTTTTGGAGAACACGTTTTTCTTTACGGGTACGCCGTCTATGTAGTAATCAGACACATTACCTTCAAATACGGGAGTCGCCGAGCCTCTCCTCGTTGCCCATACCTCCCTGAATTCGCGCTTCAGTGAGATCTTCTCGCCGTCCACGGAAAGAACAGCCTCCACCGACGTTATCGCGTCGTGATCCGCAACCTCGCCAAGCGCGTTCAAGGGCTTCACTTCAATATTTTTCTCGCCGTTCCCCTTGCTATCTCGGCCGAAAAGTAACCACGTCAGAGCGTCGTATATCGAGCTCTTGCCCGTTGCGTTGTCGCCAAAAATGGCCGCATTTCTGCCATCGAGTGAAATCACAAGATTTTTGTGCTTTTTAAAATTTTCAAGGCGTAATTCTTTTATTAAAATTGTTTTCATTCGTTATACCTCCTCAACTCAGCGTTCTGCACTCTGCATTCTGCACTTCTCTTTCAGTTCCTCCATAAGCCCGCGCTCTGTAACCTCGCGCTCGTAAGGCTCAAGCATACGCCTGTACGCCGCCTCAAGATCATCGTCAAGATCGTTTTCTGCGCGCTCGTAGTCGTTGTAAATGCTGACCGTCTCCGCGAGTAGCTCCTCGTTGCTTATCTGTTTTAAATCTTTCATTTTGTTTCCTTTCTTTCATAAAAATCATTGTTTTACTTCCGATAACGGCAAGACAAGCATGCCGCGCTTTAACCCCTTGCATAATGAATGGTGGGGATATAGTCTGATCACGTTCCCGCGGATATAACCGCGATAAACGTATATAGCGCCGGCGGCACCGTATTCAAATACTATGTAAGCGCTGCCGTCGTGCCCTGCGATTTTGAATTTATTCATAGCGTTTTTGTTAAAGGCGCCTCGTATGTTCCGAGGACCATTTGTGCGGTGGTGTTTGTGTACCAAAGGTAAAAGGTAACCGTGGGTATAACCATAACCCTGTATGCGCCGTCTGTTTTCTGATAAGCGAAGCCAAACGGCGCGTTGCCTCTCATAAGAGCTGCCTTTAAGCCCTCTTCGTTCATATCCAAGAAGTCTGCCGCTACACCTAGCGGGATCTTCCTCGGATGCTGCTTGACTAACTCTTCTAATTTTTCCAACTGCTGTTTTATAATTTCCATTTTTTCTCCTTCCTCGGGGGTTTACTTTCCCCGTAAAATGTGATAAAATAGAGATGACATATCCGACGCGAGTAGCAATCAATCGAATATTTCACCCCGACCGTTCCGTGCGCCAACACGGGCGGTCTTTTTTGTCTTTTTTGCTTTGTTTGTTTCATTTTTGCTTGACTTTTCTGTTTCGATATGGTATAATGTTACTACCCGGGTAATTGCTATATTTGAGCGAGAAAGGGGGGGATTCATATACTCAAAAAAATTATTGAGTCTATGATATTCCGCCTGCGCTTTCCGTAAGCTTTGTTACAGGTCCGCACGAATATATAATATCGGATGCGGCGAGTCGCACACGTAAGTAACAAAGGATTAGTTGAAGCCTCTTAATACCGAGAGTCTATCGCCCGTCACGTCGGGTGCAAGATACCAAAAATGTTTTGCTAAAGATGATACCGATCAGATGCAGATTAATCGAAAGCAAAGTGCAGAAGAAGCGGCGTTAATGGTATAAAACGTCGCTTTGATTTTGATGTTGAGTGTCTTTTAGGACACTTAACTTGTAAAAAAAATTGCCATAGGCGATTCAAGATGGAGTGCGGACACAATTTCTTTGATTTCGCCGAGCGTAAATTCCGATATGCCGTTGCATTTTCTATAGAATGCGGAGCGAGATATACCAAGCGTCTTGCAAAGTTGGTCTGCATTAATACCGTTTTTCTTCATCTCATATTCAAGAAGTGCCTTATTCATATTTTTCCCCTTTCATTTTATTTGTGTCTTTTGGGACACTTATATGATAACATATCATTTTGGCTTTGTCAACACCTTTTTTGTCTTTTGCGAAACTTTTTCTGTTTTTTTGCAAAACAGGGTTGCATTTACGACACATTTATGATATAATTGAATAAAACGAAGTGAAGGAGTTTATAAATGCCGAACGATACATCAAGAAGAATATATGAGTTAAGAAAGCAACAAGGGCTTACACTTGAGCAAGTTGCGGATGTAGTAGGTGTTGGTAAAAGCACCGTTAGGAAGTGGGAGACCGGAATGATAGCAAATATGAAGAGGGACAAAATTGCGCTACTTGCAAAAGCCTTGCATACAACCCCTGCTTATCTTATAGGTTGGGATGATGCTTCCGATGTCCTCGACAATGAAAATTCGTGGGCATTAAAAATATATGAGATTGCGGATAAATGTGACGTTGATATGCAAGCTGAAATATATAGGTATGCTATAGCTCTTTGCAACGGCGCTATATTCGAGCAGCTTACCGACCAAGAAAAAACCCTCGTGCGACTGTTCCGGGAGGCGAGCGAGGAAGGCAAGATGCGAATGATCCAGAGCGTGCTAAACGTACACGATGCCGAAATTAAAAGCTCAGGCTCGGCAGGAAATTCAAGCCTGGCTTGATTCCGGGTGTAAGGTCGTGCCTGTAAGCATTGTTGTAAAATTGCTTGAGATAAAAGAACAATTGATTCAATATTAAGAGGAGCTGTCCAATGATGTATTATGACGCGTTTAAAAAAGGACTTAAGCTAATATGGAGAGGGCTTTTTAACTTCTTGAAAAAATTAGCCCTTGTTATATTCTTTTATGGCGTTCCTATGATTGTTCCAATGTTGATTTCGCTCCTGCTGCTTTGGCTATTGTCGAGCATTTCGACAATAGATCAAGCCGTCGCAGTGCTTGTGTTTAAAATCGTTGCAACGGTAGGGCAGATCATCCCATTGTCTATATATTTGGGTATTGCTGAAAATGAGGTAAAGTACTCCGATGAATTTTCTGCTGAGCTTGGCTTCGCCTTTTGCGCGGCAGTAATAGCTTTTATTTGGATTCGTTTTTAACGTTAATAGCTGCTTGAGATAAAATGATGAATTTGCATCGGCATTATTACAAGTAGGAGGCATATATGAAAAAATTTAAAGAAAAATTAAAGAATGTTCCGTGGTATATATTTCTTGCGATAATTGTTGCAATATCCGTGATTTCAGTAATATTTTATATTTTTGATTTTGGGTTTTCTATAATCAATTTGTTGAACGATATATTTGTAGCTGTTGGCGATGGAAATTGGATTGCCGGCGTGCTGGGCACATTGGCCGTTTTGGTAGGATTAATTAACGCGGTTCGGGGTGTCTTTGCGGAGCCACCCAAAAAATTTTATAAACTTCCTGAATGGGCGCAAACTTTAATTATGGGCCTTTCGCTTATAGGTACGATATGGTTCCTGATTGTTTTTTTCGATAAGCTTGTTTAATAAATTATTCGATTAATAGTTGCAAAAATTGTATCCAATAAATATCAGTGAAAAGAAATTTGTGGGGGCAAGAAAATGAAATGTGAAAAATGCGGTCGCGAATTATTGAATGATAGCGCCTTTTGCTTGTGCGGCGTGATGAAAACAGCAGAAAGAGATCTTGCTTCCAAAGAACCGACTCCAAGACCGTGTTTTAAATCGTCGGCTGTATCGAAAGATGACTCACAATACGTACCAAATAAATACGTCCAAGGGCGGCGAGAAGAAAGCAGCAATTATAACAAGAAGCCAAAAAAGAAGGATCGAATGATGTCATTCAAGAAAAAGGCCGTCGGAGCCTTTGAGCAAAAAATTGATAAATATAGCCTTATAATTTCAATAGTAATTTGCTTGTTGATAGCCGCGGTTATATTGGTATTTGCATATCAGATATCGGAAAAGAAGAATGAGGATTATATTGACGATCATACCTTTTTCGTCAATACTTATGTTTGTTACGTTACGGATTACGGCAGTAAATATCATGCTGAGCATTGTCAGTATTTATATAACAGTTCGAACAAAACCAACGTGTATCGTGCTAAAATGAGCGGGTATACATCGTGTAGCAAATGTGAGCCGAACCAAAAAATACGAGTAAAGGTCTTTGATTCGGATGGAGATACTCCTCCTATGGAAACGAAAGACGTAATGGCTTCGACTTGCACTATTCTCGTTTTTGCTGTTGTTTTCGGAACGTTATATTTGAGAGAATTAATAAAAAAGATTTATTTCTCACGCCGAAGAAATAAGTTAAACGCGAAAGAATAAATTCATCACACAGGAGGTAACTATGCCGCGCCCGAAAAGACAAAACAGATCCGACGGCAGATATGAGCTGAAACGCACTATCGGCTTTGAAGCTAATGGAACGAGAATACAAAAATCGTTTTACGGTACAAGCAAAGATGACGCGCTACGAAAGTTTCACGAGTTTATGACGGATGCAGAGCGTCGCAAAGCGGAAAGAAAGCAGATAGCCTTTACCTCTTGGGTGGATAAATGGCTTTATACTTATAAACAGCCCGACGTAAAGGAAACCACCTTTATTTCAACGTATAAAAGACCGTGCGAGAACTTTATTATTCCGCATTTTAAGGAATGCATTCTCCAGGATATCACTCAGCTCGATATAAAGAAATTTATTAATGGAATATCAGATCTTTCTCAATCAACACTTGATAAGATATTGATCTGCTTGAACGGAATTTTTGAAAGCGCTATTGATAACGACCTCATTGCGAAAAATCCTTGCCGAAACGTCAGTGTCAAGTCGAAGGCTGAAAAAGAAAAAAAGCGCACCTATGACAGAGAGAGCACAGATATGCTCTGCGCCTCGGACCATAAGTACGCGCTATACGTCCATATTTTGCTTAGAATGGGACTTCGATGCTCCGAGCTTTGCGGTCTGCAGTGGGGAGATATCGACCTTAAGAACGAAACCTTGAGCGTCACAAGGGCATTGACGTGTGAGGGCTCGCAGATATTTATAGATAAACCAAAGTCTGAAACCTCCAAACGTAAGCTGAAGATCCCGCAGGACCTTCTCGAAAGGCTTGTGACAATGAAGGCGGAGCTTGTGGAGAACGGGGAATATCTTGACAAAAATTTTGTCGCGATGCATAATGGGCATAATATCACTCCCAATCATTTTAGTGATAGACAGCTGAAGGTTTTCTATAACTCGATGAAGATCCCCGCAGAAAAGCGATTGTCACCGCATGAACTCCGTCACACCTGCGGAACGCTCCTCTATAAAGAAACTAAGGACATATATCATGTATCTCGTTTTCTCGGGCATTCGGACATAGCGATTACCACAAAAACCTACGTCCACTCCGAAATGCAGGACGAGCAAGTTTGCATCGTGACCTAAACGATTTAAGAATAGGCGACCTCGTACGCCTTATATTTTTATCGAATTTTTGACGAGCATTTTGACGAAACTTGTACCGTTTTTGACGAAATTTTCGCCCCCTTTGACGAAATTTTTGACGAAAAAAAGAGTGGGTAAAAAATACCCACAAAATCACGAAAACCCTTGTAGAATAAAGAAAAAAGACTATGCAACCTCCCACTTTTTTGAGGGTTTTTGCATAGTCTTTTTGGCGGAGAAGGAGAGATTCGAACTCTCGAACCGCTTTTGACGGTTACACGATTTCCAATCGTGCGCGCTCGACCAGCTACGCGACTTCTCCAAAGCTATGTTGTTTGCCGTTTTTTCACGACTAAAATATAATATCACAATTTTTTTTGTTTGTCAATAGCTTTTATAAAAAAAGTTCCAAAATTCTCAAATCTTCATTTTTCAATATATGCTTATCGTTGTCAATCCATATTTTAACTCTTATTTTGCGCGTTCAATTTCGCCATAATAATTTTGAGATTAAAATGCAATTAAACGGAGGCAATTATGAAATCGATCAAAACCAAGGCGGCTATATTTTTAGCTGTTTTCCTTGTTCTTATATCCCTGCCGTCGTGTCGCAGTAACACGGGCTCGGGCAGCACTGACGTGCACGTTTTCTATTACACGTTCAGCGATCCCTATATATCCAGCGTAAGGAGCGCTATCAGCAGCGAGATGAAGGACAACGGCATCTCATATCAGGAGCATGACGGACGCGGCAACCAGACCACCCAGACCGAGCAGATACAGACGGCGATAACGAACGGCGCAAAATGTCTTATCGTCAACATTGTTAACACGGGCTCGGACGACGCGTCGCGCGGCATCGTGGAGCTTGCGCGCGGCGCGGGAATTCCTCTTATTTTCTTTAACCGTGAGGTGTCTGACGAGGTCGTCAACAGCTACGACAGGTGTGTTTTCGTAGGCACTGATGCGGCAGAGGCGGGAAAGCTTCAGGGCGAGATGATATACGAGCATCTTATTGCCGATTACAGTAAGTACGATCTCAACGGCGACGGAAAAATTTCCTACGTTCTTTTCAAGGGCGAGGAGGGTAACCGCGAGGCTATTTTGCGTACTCAATATTCCGTCGAGGTGGCAAACGAAAAGCTTGTCGCAAGCGGAAAGCCCGCGCTTGAATTCTACGACAGATCAAACCCCAATAAGTATCTCGTTGATAAAAACGGTCTTTGGTCGGCGACCGCGGCGAACGAATATATGACGACCATTTTGTCGTCCTACAACGAAAACAGGGGCAATATGGTAGAGCTTGTAATTTGCAACAACGACGGAATGGCGGAGGGCGTAATTTCTGCCTTAGCTTCGGCGGGGTACAACAACGGCTCGGGCAAGAGCATTCCCGTGTTTGGCGTTGACGCGACGAGCGCTGCGAAGGAACTTATCCGCGACGGAAAAATGGCGGGAACTATACAGCAGGACCCCGAGGGTATGGCTGACGCGATAGTTGATATAGTTGAAAATACGCAAAAAGAGGGCGTAGCTTCGCTGCTTGACGGCCTTGACGACTACACTATTGACGAGAATTCGGACAAGGTAAGAATTTCCTATTCTAAATATTCGGGTTAAATTTCGGTTTTTGGTGGCGTATATGGCGGAAAAGCTTTTACTTCAAATGAAAAATATCACAAAGGAGTTCCCGGGTGTTCGCGCGCTTGACGGCGTCACCTTGAACGTGAAGGCAGGCTCGGTTCACGCTTTGATGGGCGAGAACGGCGCGGGAAAATCCACTCTTATGAAGTGCCTTTTCGGCATATACGAAAAGGACGGAGGAGAGATAATTCTTGACGGCGAGACTGTCAATTTCAAGAGCCCGAGGGACGCTCTGCAGAGCGGAGTCGCTATGGTGCATCAGGAGCTGAGTCAGGCGATGAAGGTGAGCGTTGCCGACAACATTTTTCTTGGCAGACATCACACCCATCTCGGCTTTATTACGGACGATCGAAAAAACCAAGATGAAGCTTTGAAGATTTTCAACGCTCTTGGTATAAAGATAGATCCGCGCGTTGTGATCGGAAGGCTTTCGGTCGCGGAGCGGCAGATGGTGGAGATCGCCAAGGCGGTGTCGTACAATTCAAAGGTCATCGTTCTTGACGAGCCGACAAGCTCGCTCTCCGATCACGAGGTCGAGCGGCTTTTTAAGATAATCGAAAATCTCAAATCGCGCGGTTGCGGAATTATTTATATCTCGCACAAAATGGAGGAGATCTTGAGGATCTCCGATACGGTCAGCATTATGCGCGACGGACGGCTTATTGATACGCTTGACGCGGCGGAGCTGACCGTTGAGAGGATAATAAATCTTATGGTAGGCAGGGAGCTTGGAGAAAGATTCCCCGAAAAGACCAACAAGCCGCAGGGTATTGCTCTTGAGGTAAAAAATTTGTCGTCGAAATACAAAAACGTCCGAGACGTCAGCTTCTATCTGCGGCGCGGCGAGGTCGTGGGCTTTGCGGGGCTTGCGGGCGCGGGACGGAGCGAGCTGTTTGAGAATATCTTTGGACTTTCGGCGAGAGAGGGCGGCGAAATTTACTTTGACGGCAAGCGTATTTACAACAGAACTCCCACCGAGGCGGTTAAAAATAAATTTGCGTTTTTGACCGAGGAACGACGGGCTTCGGGAATTTTTTCGATACTTGACATCTGTGAGAACAGCACGCTCGGCGGGCTCTCGAGATATTCGCGCGCGGGATTTATTTCGGACAAAAGACGGCTTCGCGACACCGAGTGGGTAATCAGGTCGATGCGAGTGAAGACACCCAACCACAAAACGAAGATCTCCACCCTGTCGGGCGGAAATCAGCAGAAGGTAATCTTGGGGCGGTGGATATTGACCGAGCCCGAGATACTGATTCTTGACGAGCCCACGCGAGGCATCGACGTCGGCGCGAAATTTGAGATTTATCAGGAAATAAACAGACTTGCCGCCGCGGGTAAGGGCGTTGCGGTTATTTCGAGCGAGCTTCCCGAGCTTCTCGGCGTGTGCGACCGAATTTACGTTATGTCGGGCGGCAGAATCGCGGGAGAGGTTGATGCGGCGAGCGCCACGCAGGAGGAAATTATGACTCTTGCGACAAAATACGTTTAAAGGAAAGGAGGAATTTTATGTTAAGAGCGAAAATTCAAAAATTTAGGCAGATGAGCGACAGGGAAAAGAGCATGGCGATAAAGTCGTTCTTCGTGGATAATTCACTTTATATTTTTCTTATCGCGGCTGTTGTTGGAATAGGCATCGCGAGACCGAATTTTTTGTCAATTCCTTCAATAGTGAATATTATCTCGCTGTCTGCGGCAAATCTTCCTATCGCGCTCGGTGTTGCGGGAATTATCATTCTGACGGGCACGGACTTGTCTGCGGGACGGATCGTGGGGTTTGTCGCCTGCGTTGCAGCGTCGCTTTTGCAGAGGGGCGGATATTTGAATAAAATGTTCCCGAGCCTTGACACCTTTCCTATATGGGCGGTGCTTCTCATAGTGCTTGCCATAGGCGGTATTATCGGACTTATAAACGGCTTTTGCACTGCGAAATTCCATTTGCATCCGTTTATCGTAACCTTGTCGACTCAGCTTATCGTATACGGCGGCCTGCTTATGTATCTTATGCTCGGTAACAATAACGGCCAGTCGATCTCGGGTCTTGACGAGTCATATACGAAATTTATTATGGGCAGCATTTTCAAGATAGGGAGCTCGCCCATTCCAAATTACGTTTTGTACGTTCTGGGCTTGGTGGCAGTGATATGGTTTATCTGGAATAAGACCACGTTCGGTAAGAATATGTACGCGGTAGGCTCAAATCCCGAGGCGGCAAACGTGTCGGGCGTAAACGTGACTCGCGTTATCATTCTCGTTTTCGTGCTTGCGGGTGTTATGTACGGTGTGACGGGCTTTATCGAGGCGGCGAGAATAGGCTCGAACTCGGCATCGACGGGTCTGAATTACGAGCTTGACGCCATAGCCGCGTGTGTAATAGGCGGTGTGTCGTTCGTCGGCGGTATAGGTAAGATACGAGGCGTGGTTTTCGGCGTCGTGCTTCTGAGGCTTATCTTCGTCGGACTCACAGCGCTCGGGATCGACTCTAATATGCAGTACGTTATAAAGGGTCTCATTATTCTCATCGCCTGCGCGGTGGATATGAGGAAGTATCTTGTAAAGAGATAAAAGAAAACGGCTGAAAAAGCCGTTTTTCTTTAGGTTTATTTATAAATTTCGAGCGCGGCGGCGAGGATCTTGTCCGCAACCTCGTCAACCGTACCCGAGGCGTCGATGCGCACTATCTTGTCGCCCAATGCCTCCATTTTATCCAGAATGTCGAAGAACTTGTTTCTGGTCTTTTCAAGAATTTCGTAGGTTTCGTAAATCTCGGTGGTTTCTCGTCCCGCGGAGCTTATTCTCTCAAGGCTCTTGTCGGGAGTGAGGTCAAGGAAAATACAAAGGTCGGGGTGGCGAATGTCGGGATTGCCGAGATTCAGCTCCATTACCTTGTCAAGTCCAATATCCGCGCCCTGATAAGCCATCGAGGAATAATAATATCTGTCGCTTATGGCGGTGACACCGTCGGACAGAAGCTTGTTTATTCCGCATTCGGCGTGCGTATTGTGCATAGCGCGGTCGGCGGCAAAGAGCTCTGCCATTTCAAGCGGTGTGGAGGGAACTCTGCCCGAGAGCTTTTCGCGTATTCTGACACCGATAGGGAGAGCCGTGGGCTCTGCGCTCACGTTGCATTCAATGCCGCGCTCCTTGAGAGCCTTTGCCAAAAGCTGTATCTGCGTGGTCTTTCCCGCGCCGTCAATACCTTCAAAAACAATAAATTTTGCTGTTGTGTTCATATTTTTATTTTTTTATCTTTCATTTTTTTATTTGTTCTTCCACGTTGCGGGAGCAAAAAGGAAGAGAATGGGGAATATTTCAAGTCTGCCGAGAAGCATATCAAGCGCCAGCACCATAAGTGAGGGGATCGAATAGAAATTGAAATTTGCCATAGGGCCTGCCTTGCCGAGCGCGGGGCCGATATTATTGAGCGCCGACGCTACGGATGAAAACGAGGTTTCAATGTCCACGCCGTCGAAAACCGTAACGAGCAGGAATGATATGAAGAAGATGAACGCGTAGATCACAAAGTATGCGGAAACCGAATTCTTCGTGTCCTCGTCAACCGCCTTTGATTCAAAGCGAACCGCCTTGACCGAGCGGGGATTGATCATTCTGCGCACGTTTGTCCAAGTGGATTTAACGGTAATAATAAGTCTTGAGACCTTTATGCCGCCGCCCGTCGAGCCTGCGCAAGCGCCTATGAACATAATGATCAGAAGTATTACCTTTGACAGGTTCGGCCAGAGGTTGAAGTCGCAGTTCGCAAATCCCGCGGTCGAAATTATAGACGCTACCTGGAATGCTGCATCCCGAATGGAAAGCCCGAGGTCAGAATATATTCCCGCGGTATAAACGCTGATAGTAATGCCTGCCGTTGCCGCGAGAACTATGCCGATAAACCAGCGAAGCTCCTCGGAGAGAAGCGCCGTGAGGGCCTTGCCTGTTATAATAAGAAAATACAGGTTGAAATTTATACTGAAAAGTATTAAAAAAGCGGTTATTACCCAGATGCAGTAATCGTAATGAACACCGCCGCCGAAGGTTACCATTCCGTCTGCCCAGATGGAAAATCCGCCCGTGCCCGCGGTTGAGAAGGATACGCAGAGGGATTCGTAAAAGTCCATACCGCCGAACAGAAGCATAATTACCTGCGCCGCGGTCATAACAAGATAAATGGAGTACATTATTCTTGCGGTCTTTTTGATGGTGGAAACTATCTTGTCGACCTTTGGACCGGGCATTTCAGCCTTCATTATGTAAACGAGGCGGGAGGACTTGAGATCGTGCTGGGGCATAAACGCGAGCACGAAAACAAGCACGCCCATGCCGCCGATCCAGTTTGTGAAGCTTCGCCACAGGAATATTCCGCGCATGCCGATCTCGCGCGAGGCGGGGGTCCAGAGCTTTGCGTAATCCGCCGCCTCAAGGACTGACGAGCCCGTCGTGGTAAAGCCCGAAACAGTCTCAAAGAACGCCTTGAAAAAGTTGGGGATAAGTCCCGAAATAATAAAGGGGAGACAGCCGAAAAGCGACATTACGATCCAGGAGAGGCCGACTATGATGAAGCCCTCCTTCACGCCGAGAGTCGTGTTTTTCGGCTTTTTTATGATAAGCGGAATGCCGAATATGGCAAGCAGGAGCATGGGGATTATAAACGCCCACATGGTTTTCGTTTCGCCGTAGATAAGAGACGTTATCAGCGGGATCGCCATAAGTCCGCATTCTACCGCGAGAAGCTGGCCCAGGATATAGCGAATCATTTTAAAGTTCATAAAATTTCCTCGCTTATGCCAATATGTTGTCTAAGTTGTAGAGGCGGTTGTCTGCGGTAACTACGATAACGCTGTCACCGACCTCAAGCGTTGTCATACCGTTGGGGTAGATAACGTTGCCTGATCTTATTATAGCCGCCAAGAGCAGATTCTTTTTGAGCTTAATGTTCTTGAGCGGTGTTGAGAGCATAGAGAAGTCGTCTGCAACGTCGAATTCGAGCGCCTCGACCTTGTTGTCCGCGATAGTGTAGAGCGCCTTGATGCCGCTCTTCGAGCCGAGGCCTTCGGCGTTGGAGAGGCCTCTTACGTAGCCGAGAACCTTTGATACGACGGGCATTTTCGGTGTGATGTGAGTGTCGAGCCCCGCGGTTTCGGAGAGCTTTACGTACGAGGATGAGATATAGGAGATGACCTTGTCCACGTTTCTCGTTTTGGCGAAAATGGAAATGATTATATTCGCGCTGTCATCGTGAGTCATGGGAATGCAGACGTCGGTATTGTCAATGCCCTCTTCGACGAGAACGTCGGGGTCTGCGGGGTTGCCGTGAATAATATCGCACTTGGGATAGTCCTCGGCGAGCTTCTCGCATATATCAAGGTCGCTTTCAATAATCTTTACGTTGAAATCGTCGCAGAGCGCGGAGGCGAGGTATCTGGATATTCTGCCGCCGCCGAGAAGCATAACGTTTTTGAATCTGCTGTGCTTGCTGATAGCGCCGATCTTGACAAAGAGGTCGGTTATGTCCCGTCGCGATGCGGTAAGTGAAATATAGTCGCCGCGGCAGATAACGAAATCGCCCGAGGGGATAAGAGTCTCGTTGCTTCGCCTTACCGCGCAGATAAGCGCGTTGGTGTTGTATTTATGCTTGAAATCCTTAAGCGCAACGCCGATGAGAGGGTGGTTTTCGCCGATAAAGGTCTCCGCTACCTCAACGCGTCCCTGCGCGAACTTGTCAAGCTTCATCGCGGCGGGGAAGCGCACGAGCTTCGCGCCCTCTCTTGCCGCCTCGTATTCGGGATTAACTATCATATCAATACCCAGCTCGCGGCACATAAATGTGTTCTGATTTAAGTATCTCGGGTCGCGTACGCGGGCGATGGTGTGAGCAGCGCCGAGACGCTTTGCTATCATACAGCAGATGATATTTACCTCGTCGCTCGGCGAAACTGCTATAACGAGATCCGCGTCCTCGATTCCCGCTTCCTTTTGTGTATTAACGCTTGAGCCGTTGCCTATAATACCGAGCACGTCGAATTTGTTTACGACCGCGTCGATCGCGGTGGGATCTTCGTCGATAACCGTAACGTTGTGTCCTTCGCGGCAGATATATTCGACGAGTGTTTCGCCGACACCGCCGTTACCAATAATAACAACCTTCATTTTTGTTCCTTTCAGTCCGAGTATGACTCGGAAAAAAGATTTATCTTACTATCCTGATTCCCTCGGGAGCCTTGACGTCAATCACAAGCTCGCCGTCAACTTTTCTCGCGTCAACCTCAATTATACCGCAGGGTGTGGGGTATGTGCCGCGCGCCCAGTCAAGATATGCGAGGTCGGGCTTGACCTCGTAGGTGTCGGGCGAGAGCGCCTGAACGCCGAGAACGAAGTGCGAGAGGAAGGGGCAGGGGCCCGATGCCCAGCCGTGACAGAGGGAGTGGCGGAAGTTTACGTAGCAGTAGCCGCCGAAGTCGCCGTGGATATCCTTTTTGCCTTCGGGTACGGGCTCGGTCAAGGGAGCTGCGTTTTCAAGCCAATCTATATTGAAGTCCTCCCAGAAGGTAGTCGCGCCTACGCTGAGCATACCTCCAAAATATGTCTTCATATCGTTAAGCGCGCCCTCCATATCGCCCGCCATAGCCTTTGCCTTCAGAATATAGTAGCTGAAGAAAGTGGAGAAGCCGTGAGCGCCGCGGGGGGCGATAACGGTGTCGTTGATCTCCTTGGCGTCCGCAAGTCCCGAGAGAACGAGCATAGCCGCCGCGGGCTTGGAGCCGTCTGGGTCGGGAATGTGGTTCTTCATTCTTTCTGCAACTGTGAGGCACTTTTCCGCAAGAGCTGTCTCGCCGAGAATATTAAGCAGGTAAGCGCCATGGTCGAGAGCCATTTTGAGAAGTCCCTGGAAGCCCGCGTGCTCAGCCTTGGGATTGTCGTGGTTGGGCCAGTCGAGAAGTCGGATCTCGGGGAGCTTTTCCGCGCCGTCCTCATCAACGAGGCCGCAGAAAATTTCCATAATTCCGCAGAGATAATCCCTCTGCTCCTTGAGGTATTCAAGGTTGCCTACCGTGCGGTAAAGGTCGCAGTGCATAAGAAGCCACCAGATAGTGTATGCGGAAATATTGTTCATCCACTTGCCAACGGGTGTTTCGTCGCGAACGAGGTCAAGGGATTTTGCTATAATATCGTCGTAGCCGAATACCGCGAGGATCGTGTTTATCTCCGTGTGCATATCGCCGATCCAAACGAGGCGGTCGCGCTTGATGCCGTCCCAGAGATATTCCTGCATATTAACGTGAGCGGTGTAGGCCGCCGTATCCCAGATCCTTGTGAGCATGGGATCGCTGCAATCGAATGAACCCTTGTATTCGAGATCGCGGTACGTAAATACGCCCTGAATAGCCTTGAATTCAACAAGACCGTTGGGCTCGAGAAGCTCTATGTATGCGAAGCGGTAACCCGATTCATTGGTTTCGGTAGCCGAGAGGAAGCCTACGTTCATAACACGGTCGCGGATAGCGTGGTCGTTGCCCGCGTTCTTTGTAAAGAGGGGGGTCATAGCCTCGGATACGCTCTCACCGAAGCGCACGAGAATGTCTGCTCTGTTGTTTCTGCCAAGCACGTTCCAGATCATAAGACGGCACGAGCCCGGGAATTCAATGCCGAAGTCGACGAGTATTGCCGCGTTGGGCTGACCCTCTACGTTGCGGAGAGTGCAGCGAACGCCCGCGTCGAGAGTGATCTGGTTTGTTCGCTCAAGGAGAACTGCCTCGGGATTAGTTACAAGGCCCTTGGTGAGAACTACTCTTTTGGGAGTGAGATATCGTCTTGAACGGGGGTCTGTCGTGTTGCTGTTCAGCGCATCAAATTTATCAAATACACGTGCCATAATCGTTACTCGCTTTCTTTGTGAGGGGATTTTTATATAAATTGATTATATCACACGCCGTCGCAAATTGCAATACTAATTGCCGTTTTTTGTTAATATAATTATATCTAAATAAAAAATTAGAGAATGGCTATTGACAGAAAAAGTGGATTTTGCTATAATATTATGCGAAAAAAATACAGAAGAATTTAGGAGAGAAAAGTGGCAGATTTAATTCAAGAGATCAATCGCAGAAGAACCTTTGCGATAATATCCCACCCCGACGCAGGTAAGACTACCCTGACCGAGAAGTTCCTTCTTTACGGCGGCGCGATACAGACCGCGGGCTCGGTAAAGGGTAAGCAGAGCGACAGACATGCCGTTTCGGACTGGATGGAGCTTGAAAAGCAGAGAGGTATTTCGGTTACGTCGTC